>JBILGP010000317.1:0-3543 GCA_044350985.1 Polaromonas sp.
GCTGTTCGCCATTTAAAGAGGTACGTGAGCTGGGTTTAAAACGTCGTGAGACAGTTTGGTCCCTATCTTCCGTGGGCGCTGCAGATTTGAGGAAGCCTGCTCCTAGTACGAGAGGACCGGAGTGGACGAACCTCTGGTGTATCGGTTGTCACGCCAGTGGCATTGCCGAGTAGCTAAGTTCGGAAGAGATAACCGCTGAAAGCATCTAAGCGGGAAACTCGTTTCAAGATGAGATCTGCCGGGGCCTTGAGCCCCCTAAAGAGTCGTTCTAGACCAGGACGTTGATAGGTCAGGTGTGGAAGCGCAGTAATGCGTTAAGCTAACTGATACTAATTGCTCGTGCGGCTTGACCCTATAACTTTGATGGTTCTCAAGAATTGTCAAGGCTGTTATGCCAAGTGACGCAGTCAAAATGCGCTATAGCGCGCGATCTCGAAAAAACTGAATCAATTCTATGAATCGGGTGACCTGCCCCGTGGGCAGGTTGCCGACCCTTTATGCCTGATGACCATAGCAAGTTGGTACCACTCCTTCCCATCCCGAACAGGACAGTGAAACGACTTAGCGCCGATGATAGTGCGGATTCCCGTGTGAAAGTAGGACATTGTCAGGCTCTTACAGCCAGCAAAGCGCCCAGCCCGATTTAGCGATCCGGCTGGGCGTTTTGCCTTTTAGGGCGCTGATTTGTTTTGCAGAGGGGCCGTCACGCCCAGTGTTTCGTTTGACGATCCAATACAATCGCTCGTGATCTTTTCCTCCCATGCTCACCCTAAGCCCGATCCAGGTTCCCAAGGCAGCTGACGTCCTGGCCGACAGTCTGCGTGAGCAAATTCTCGATGGGCGTCTGCGTGTTGGAGCTGTACTGCCCAATGAGCGGGATTTGGCGCTTCAGGCGGGTTTGTCGCGGGCTTCGGTTCGAGAGGCCTTGCGCATCCTCGAGGTAGAAGGGTTGATTGCGACGCGCACTGGGCGCAACGGCGGCTCTGAGGTGGTGCGCCCGAGTTTGGCGACGATCGAGCGATCTATCGGAATCTTCATTCGGGGCCAAAACATCCGACTCGAATCCGTACTCGAGGTGCGTGAGGCAATCGAGCCTCATGCCGCTCGACTCGCTGCAATCCACCGC
Source organism: Polaromonas sp. (assembly GCA_044350985.1). Taxonomy (GTDB): domain Bacteria; phylum Pseudomonadota; class Gammaproteobacteria; order Burkholderiales; family Burkholderiaceae_C; genus Polaromonas. Next base: position 1,127 of record JBILGP010000317.1, read on the forward strand.
AACGCGCAAGACCTGCTGACATTGCGGCAATGCCATGAACGCTTGATCCGAGACATTGACGATGTGGCGTCCTTCCTGCGCGCCAATCTCGACTGGCATGTTGCCGTGGTGCTTGCCGCCCACAACGAGTTGCTCAGCGCCTTTGTCGGGGCTTTTGCTCAGACCGTCTACCAGGCCACCGATTTGCATGAACTCAGCCCGCCTGAGATTCGGCACACCGTCGCGCAGGCTCACGAGGCGGTGATGGCAGCGATCGAAGCGGGCGATCCGGATGCGGCGTGGCGCCGCATGTCGCGGCATGTTGGCGCCTATGTGCAGCGGGTCAAAAGTGTCGAGTCCGTGCCTCTAAGCTGACCGCTTTACCGCCCGCCGGGTGAACCCCTTTCCCGGGCACCGCAAAGAATGTCGCGATTACGCGTATCAGAGACATTCAAACCGACTGGGGCACCCGAATCATCAAAAAAACTAGGGAAAACCTGGGCAAAAAAGCCTTTTTGGTCAGACCAAATCAACGTTGTGCCAAATAAGATGTGGGCCAATAGTTGACCTGACCATGTTGGACCTGACACCCTTGGACATCCCCAAAGCTGCCGATGTGCTGGCCGATGTGCTGCGCGAGCAGATTCTTGATGGCCAACTGGATGTTGGGGCGAGTTTGCCCAGTGAGCGCGAACTTGCCCAGCAGTCGGGTCTGTCGAGGGCCACGGTACGCGAGGCGCTGCTGATCCTGGAGGTTGAAGGTCTGGTGGCCACCCGAGTCGGCCGCCATGGCGGAACCGAGGTGATGCGACCGCGTGCAGAAACCGTGCAGCGCTCCATCAGCACCTTCATTCGCGGCCAAGGCGTGCGATTCGAGTCTGTGCTGCAGGCCAGGCAAGCCATTGAGCCGCAGTCGGCCCGTCTTGCGGCCCTGCACCATACGGCCAGCGATTGGACCGATCTGCTGGAGCGCCATCATGCGATCGAGGCTTGCATTGAGGACATTCCAGCGTTTTTGCAGGCCAACCTGGCCTGGCATGTCTGTCTGGTGCGTGCCAGTCACAACGAACTGTTGATCGCCTTCACCCAGGCGATCTCGCAGGCTGTCTATGAGGCAACCGACCTGCGTGGATTCAACTCGCCCGATGTGCGGCAAGCGGTGTTTCGGGCTCACCAAAAGGTGATGGACGCGATTGAGGCGCGCGATGGCGATGCGGCTTGGCGACGCATGGGGCGCCATGTTGGCGCTTATGTGCGTGCGGTTGATGAGCGGGTCAAGGAGCAGCCTGCACACAGGACAGCCCGGACCATAGCGCCAAAGACTTGACGGTAGGCAAGACGGCGGGACCGATGGCCCGCCGGTGAAAAAAAGAAGCAGCGGGGACCGCAGGCGCCCTGACCGAGATTTAGCAATGCACAGGCCCGCAAGGGCGGAGGAGGAAAATAATGAACGAGCCCACACAGAAAATGGGACATTGCGCTGCCAGGCGCGTGCAGACGACAGGGCGAGCCGGAGGTCTCAGGGGCGTCTGGCTCGCCGTGAGCGGCGCCTTGCTGTGCGCCTCGGCGGCCTGGTCGCAAAGCTCGGCCCCGGATGCCTATCCCAGCCGCCCCCTGAAAATCGTGGTGCCCTTTGGCGCCGGCAGTGGCACCGACACCGCGACACGGCTGCTGGCCCAGCGGCTCGAGGCAGCGCTCAAGCAGCCGGTGGTCGTGGAGAACCGGCCGGGCGCCAATGGCGCCATCGCCAGCACGGCGGTCGCGCGCGCCAATGCCGATGGCCTGACCCTGCTCATGGGCACCAACTCCACGCACGGTGCCAACCCGGGGCTGGTTGCCAAGCTGGGCTATGACCCGGTCAAAGACTTCATACCGGTCGGCATGGTGGCGACTTTTTCGAGTTTTCTGGTGGTTCACCCGTCCGTGCCGGCCCGCAATCCCGCCGAGCTGCTCGCGCTGATCAAGGCCAACCCCAAGGCGGTGACCTTCGCGGCGGGTAACACCTCAAGCCTGATGATGGGCGAGATGTTTGCGCGGCGTGCGGGCGCCGAAATGCTGCGCGTGCCTTACCAAAGCAACCCCTTGGGCCTGACCGATGTGATCGCCGGCCGGGTGCAGGTCATGTTTCCAGACATTGCTTCGAGTGTGGCCCACGTCAAGTCGGGTGCTGTGCGCGCCCTGGGTGTGGTCAGCCTCGGTGAGCGCAGCACACAGGCGCCCGAAATTCCCACCTTGGGCGAGGCCGGCGTGGCCGATTTCAACTTCGTCGGCTGGATCGGCCTTTTTGTGCCCGCCAGCACACCCGAGCCCATCGTCAAGCGCCTGGCCGAAGAGATCGAGCGTCTGGTCAAAACGGCCGAGATCTCCCAGCGGCTGCAGCAATTGGGTGCGGACCCGCGCTGGATGGGGCCTGCAGAATTTGGCCCCTTTGTGCGCAG
>JBILGP010000318.1:0-3531 GCA_044350985.1 Polaromonas sp.
GGCGAGAGACCGCCCTCGGGCCCGCTGAGAAACTGCACCGCAGCGCCTGCGGGCGCGCGATGGAGCCACAGCGCCAGCGGTTGGGCATCGGCTGCCAGCGACAACACGCCGCGCAAGGCAGCGCCATCGGTGCGCGCCAGCCACTGCGGCAGCTCACTGACCGCGCCGATTTCTGGGATGCGGTTTCCGCCGCACTGCTCGCAGGCGGCACGCGCCACCGCGATCCAGTGGCCACGCTTTTTGAGGGCTCGCTCGCCACCCAGGCGCAGCACGCTGCGCGAGGTCTGCAAGGGCCAGATCCCGGCGGCGCCCAGTTCGCTGGCCTTTTCGACCAGCCAATCCATGCGTTCGTTGGCCGGCATGCCCAAGGCCAGGTGCACGGGCCGCGCCACGTCCGGCCCATCGGCCTCGAAGGTGTGCACGCCCACCTGCACTGACGAGCGGCCCATGCGCTCGATGCGTGCGCCCCACTGCCCGCCTTGGCCGTTGAACAGCGTGATCTGACCGCCGGGCTGCAGCCGCAGCACCTGGACATGGCGGGCGGCGGCTGCCGGCAGATCCAGGCTGAGCCCGGCCGCCAGCTCCTGATCGATAAAAAACCGTGCCATGCTCAGAAGGTGTAGCCGGCCTGTAGCGCGCCGCCTTCGATTTCTTCGAGCAGCCGCAGCAGCGGGGCCAGCGCCCGGTAGCGTGCGGTGGTGCTGCGCACATAGCCGATGAAGCGCGGCGTGTCGGCCAGATACTGTGTCTTGCCGTCGCGCAGGGTCAGTCGCGCAAAGATGCCCAGCACCTTGAGGTGGCGCTGCAGCCCCATCCATTCAACCGCTTCGTAGAACTCGCCAAAGTCCGAGCCCACCGGCAAGCCCGCCTGCCGCGCTTGCTGCCAGTATCGCGCCGTGATGTCGATGACGAACTCTTCGTCCCAGCTCAGGAAGGCGTCGCGCATCAGGCTGGCGATGTCGTAGCTGATCGGACCGTAGACCGCATCTTGAAAGTCCAGCACGCCCAGACCTTGCGCGCCGAGCATGAGGTTGCGCGGCATGAAGTCGCGGTGCACATACACCCGCGCCGCGCCGAGCGCGCCCAGGTTGTGCGCCTTGATCGCAGCCAGGGCGCCAGCCAGCGTGTGCTGCTGTTCGGCGCTGAGCTCGAGGCGGCGGTGCGCCTTGACGTACCACTGGTCAAACAGCGAGAGCTCGCGCGAGAGCAGAGCATCATCGTAGGGCGGCAGCACGTCGGGCCTGGAGGCCAGCTGCCAGCGCACCAGGGCGTCAATGGCGCCCATGTAGAGATCATGCGTTGGTTGGCCGCGCAGGGGCGTTGCCGTTGGGGCGCCATGGGCGGTGATGACTTGCATCAGCGTCTGCGCGCCCAAATCGGTCAGCAACATAAAGCCTTGTGGCTCGTCCCAGGCCAGCACTTCGGGCGCGAGTACCCCCGCTTGCCGCATCAAGTCCGCCACCTGAACAAAGGGCCGGCAGTCTTCTTTTTCGGGCGGCGCGTCCATGATGATGCGGCTGGTGCCGTCGAGGCGCTCTATCCTTAGATAGCGCCGGAAGCTGGCGTCGGCCGATGCCAACCTGAGGCTGTCCAGCCGCAACCCTTGTTGCGCAGCCATGGCGTGCAGCCAGTGTTCGAAAGCCAGGCCTCGGGCCGCGTCGGCCCACGGCACTGGCGCGGGAGATGCAGGGGTGGTCATGGATAATTGGGCGCGGTGTTTGCGCAAATTGTGCAGACCGGTTTATCTCATATTCACCATGCGTTCGGCCCTGGGCATGCGGTTTTTTGTGTTGGCTGGCGCATGCCTGTGTCAGGTCGCGCCCGCCCTCGGCCAGGCGAGCATGGAGGCGCTGCAGCTGCGTGCCTCGCCCATGCTGGCCGAAAAGCCCTCAGCGCAAAGCGAGCGCGACGCGCCGGCTTTCGTTTCGGGCGAGCGCATGCAGGGCCAAAGCGATGTGCAGCTGGTCATCGAAGGCAGCGCCCAGCTGCGCAAAGGCCTGACCGCGCTGCGCGCGCAGCGCTTGCAGCTCGATGAGCCCACGCAGACGGTGCAAGCCGATGGACAGGTGCGGGTGGCCCGCGCCGGACATGTGTTCAGCGGCCAGGAGTTGAGCCTGCGCATGGACACCTTCGAAGGTTTTTTCCTGCGGCCACAGTACCGCTTTCTCAGCGGCGGGCAGGGGCAGGCCCAGCGCTTTGATTTTCAGGGCGATCAGCGCATGAGCGCCCAGGCGGCCAGCTACACGACTTGCGAGCGCGACAACGAGGACAGCTGGAAACCGGCCTGGCAGCTGCTGGCCGATCGCTTTGATTTTGACTTCGAGGCCGAGTCCGGACAGGCGACCAATCTGAGGCTGCGTTTTTACGACCTGACGGTGCTGGCCTGGCCCGGCTCGGTGAGCTTTCCGCTGAGCAGTCGGCGCAAGTCGGGCTTTCTGCCGCCGAGCTATTCAGTTGATACGTCCAGCGGCTTTAGCTTGGCGCTACCGTATTACCTGGATATTGCGCCCAACCGTGATGCCACGTTCACCCCCACGACGATGAGCAAGCGAGGCGTGGACCTGGGCGCTGAACTGCGCTACCTGGAGCCCAGTGACCAAGGCTCCCTGCGCCTGAATGTCTTGCCCAATGACCGGCTCAACCAGCGCGAGCGCTGGTCCTATGGTTTTGAGCACAGCGGCCGATTGGGCGCATCGAATTCATTTTGGGCCCCGCTGTCGTACAGCCTCAATCTCAACCGGGTCAGCGACGATGACTATTGGCGCGACTTCCCGCGCCAGAGCAAGGTGCTCACGCAGCGTTTGCTGCCCTCGCAGGTGAGCCTGGCCTGGACGCAAGGTAATGTGCAGGCCAGTTTTCGCACCTTGCAGTGGCAGACCCTGCAAGACCCGCTGCAGCCCATCGTGCCGCCCTACGATCGCTTGCCGCAACTGGGGCTGCGCCACGCCAGCCTCTGGGACACAGCGCTGGGCGGTGTCGAGAGTGCGTTCGAGGGTGACTTCACCCGGTTTTCGGCCCTTCGCGCCCGCACGCAGCAAACCAATGCCGACCGTTTGTTTGTTCGTGGGCAGTTGAGCCGGCCCTGGGTGGGGCCGGGCGGCTACATCACGCCCAAGGTGCAGCTGCATTTGACGCAATACAGTTTCGAGGAGGATTGGCGCGGCGCTCGCTCGGCTGGCCGTGGTGTGCCCACCTTCAGCCTGGACTCGGGGCTGGTGTTTGAGCGCCAGGCCAGCTGGTTCGACACCGCCTTCGTGCAAACGCTCGAGCCGCGCGCGTTTTATGTCTACACCCCCTATCGCCAGCAAAGTGGACTGCCCAATTACGACAGCGCCGAAAACAGCTTCAGCTTTGCCACCTTGTTTGCTGAAAACAGCTTTGTCGGCAACGACCGCATCGCCGACGCCAACCTGGTCACGCTCGGCCTGACCTCGCGCGTGCTGCGGCCCGATTCGGGGGCCGAGATGCTGCGTCTGGGCGTCGCCCAGCGTGTGCGTTTTTCCGACCAAAATGTCACACTCGATGGCGGCC
>JBILGP010000319.1:0-3523 GCA_044350985.1 Polaromonas sp.
GCGGCCGGGAGGCTGCCTGCGCTGGCCCGCGCTTGTGCGGGGCCGGCCTCAAGCGCCACTTCGATGGCCACCACCAGCTCGGTCTGACCGGCCACCTGGTGGTTGGAGATCACCAGCACATCAGGGCCATAGGTCTTGATGGCCTGCTCCATGGCGCTGCGGGTGTCGCGGGCGAGGATGCGTTTGAGTTCCATGGGTCACCTCAGAATTTATTGGGCAGCGTCGGTGTGGACGGTGTGGATCACCTTGACCATCTGGTCCTCAGGGATCTCGCTGTAAGACAAGATGGTCAGGTCGGTCACGCGAAAGCGGGCAGCCTTGGACAGCCAGGGCCGGATCGAGGGCGAGACCACCAGCACCGCCGGATGGCCTTGTTCTTCAACGGCGCGGGCGCCCTGGCGCAGCGCTGCAAACAGGCGCTCGGCCAGCCCCGGCTCGAGCACCATGGGGGTGCCAGGCTGGCTTTGCTGGATGACGTTGTGCAGCAGTTGCTCCAGGCCCGGGTCCAGGGTGATGACCGACAGGCTGTTCTTGTTGTCCAGCAGGCTCTGGCAGATCATGCGGCCCAGCTTGGGGCGAATCAGGGTGGTGAGCAGTTCGGGGTCTTGCGTGCGCGAGGCGGCCTCGGACAGGGCTTCGACTATGCTGCGCATGTCGCGTATCGGCACGTTTTCGGTCAGCACGTTTTGCAGCGTGCGGGTGATCACGCCCAAGGCGAGCTTGCCGGGCACGAGATCTTCAACCAGCTTGGGCGAGCGCGCCGCGAGCTTGTCGAGCAACTGCTGCACCTCGTCGTGGGAGAGCAGGTCGGCCGCGTTGTCGCGCAGCACCTTGTTGAGGTGGGTGGCCACCGCCGTGGCGGCGTCGACCACGGTGTAGCCCAGGGTGCGCGCATGGTCGCGCTGCGAGGGGTCGATCCAGACCGCTTCCAGGCCAAAGGCAGGCTCGCGGCAGGGTGTGCCCTCCAGCGGGCCATAGACCTGGCCGGGGTTGATGGCCATCTCGCGCCCGACCTTGACTTCGCCGCGGCCGCGCACCACGCCCTTGAGCACGATGTGATAGGAGTCGGGGTCGATGTTGAGCGCATCGCGGATGCGCACCGGCTGGATCAGAAAGCCCAGCTCGGCCGATAGCTTCTTGCGCACGCCTTTGACGCGGGCCATGAGCTGACCGCCGGTGTCAGGGTTGACCAGGGGAATCAGGCCATAGCCGATTTCCAGGCCGATCAGGTCGACCTGGTCGACATCGTCCCAATCGAGCTCCTTGGGTGCATCTGGGGCCAGCGCAGCGGCCTCGGCGGCAGCCTGCGGGCTCGGTTCGGCGCTGCGCTTGAGCACCATCAGACCCAGGGCAGCGGTGGCCGCGGCCAGGGTCAGAAAGACCACATGGGGCATGCCCGGGACAACGCCCAAGATGGCCAGGAAGCTGGCCGAAATGAACAGGGCCGAGGGGTTGGCCAACTGGCTGCCGGCCTGCTCGGTGGTGTTTTCCGCGGTGTTGACCCGGGTCACGATGATGGCGGTGGCCAGTGACAGGAACAGCCCGGGGATCTGCGCCACCAGACCGTCGCCGATGGTCAGCAGGGTGTAGACGCGGCCGGCTTCGGCCAGCGGCATGTTGTGCTGCATCACGCCGATGATCAGGCCGCCGACGATGTTGATCACCAGGATCAGGAGGCCGGCGATCGCATCGCCGCTGACGAATTTGGAGGCACCGTCCATGGAGCCGAAAAAGTCTGACTCCTGCGACAGCTCCTCGCGCCGCTTTTTGGCAGTCTCTTGATCGATGACGCCGGCATTGAGGTCGGCATCGATCGACATCTGCTTGCCCGGCATCGCATCGAGGGTAAAGCGCGCATTGACCTCAGAGACCCGCCCGGCGCCCTTGGTGACCACGATGAAGTTGATGATCATCAGGATCATGAAGATGATGAAACCGACCAGGTAATTGCCGCCGATCACAAAGTGACCGAAGGCCGCAATCACCTGACCGGCCGCCTCTTCGCCCTCGTGTCCGTGGACCAGGATCACCCGGGTCGAGGCCACGTTGAGCGCCAGGCGCAGCATGGTGGCAAACAGCAGCACCGACGGGAAGGAGGAGAACTCCAGCGGCTTGCGGGTGTTGATCGCAATGAGCACGATCAGCAGGCTGGAGGCAATGTTGAAGGTAAACAGCACGTCGAGCAGCCACGGTGGCATGGGCAGCACCAGCATGGCCACGATGAGCAGCACCAGCGCTGGCACGCTCAGCCCGGTCATGCTGTAGTTGGCCAGGCTCTGTCGGAGGCTTGACAGGGTCAGGGTGCTCATAAATGTGTGCGCTTTGCGGTGACTTGTCGGTACAAGGGCTGCTTGGGGGCCACCGGCGAACCGGCGACCTGGCCTGATGTGCAAGCTTTGTGCCATGCAAATCCGACAGGGTGCGCGCCGGCCTGGGGCCAGGCCCGGAGCCGGCGCAGCGGCAAGATCTCTCCGGTCATGCTTTTTGCTATATCGGTGCACCCACCTTTGGGCCCACCCATTTTTTTGCTCAAGCCATCCATGGACGCTCCTTCGATTTCCCTCGTCACGCCCGTCTCCGTCAACCCCGTGGCGGCTCCCGATGCCGCAGGCGGTGCCGCACCCGCGGCCCTGCGCGGTGCCGATTTCGCCAACCTGCTGGGCCATTTGATGGGCCCGGGCGGCCGGCAAGACCTTGCCGGTCTGCAGGCTCTGCCCATTGGGCCCCAGATGGAGGTCATCACCGTGGCCGAGCCGCTGCCCGATGCGGCCAGCCTGACTGCCTTTGCCCGCGGTCAGGGCCTTGACGAAAGCATGGTGCATGCCTTGTTTGGCGGCGCCGGGGTGTCGGCTGTTGCCGACGGCGCGCCGCAGGTAGCCGGCGAGCTCAAGAGCGATGCTGCGCTTCAACCGGGCGCGGCGCAGTTGCTGCCTATGCTACCCGCTGCCCTGGCCCTGCAAGCGGGGCTGGTGGCCGGCCAGGGTGATTCGGCCGGCCTGGTCAATGACGGGCCGCCAACGCCCGATGTTGACGAAAGCATGGTGCATGCCTTGTTTGGCGGCGCCGGGGTGTCGGCTGTTACCGACGGCCAGTCCAAGGGCGATGCTGCGCTCCAATCGGGCGCGGCGCAGTTGCTGCCTATGCTGCCCGCTGCCCTGGCCCTGCAAGCGGGGCTGGTGGCCGGCCAGGGTGATTCGGCCGGCCTGGTCAATGACGGGCCGCCAACGCCCGATGTCAGTGAGTTGGCGCGGCAACAGGCGCAGGCGGCCAGCGCGGTGTTTCCGACCCTGCTCGGGCGCGGGGCTGCATTGGGCAGCAGCGATTTGTCTGGGCGGGCCGGCGGCGCGGCCGCGCTGGCCGGCGCCATGGGCGTGACCGCCTTGCAGGCCGACGGCATGCCAGAGACCTTGGACGGGGTGGAGCTCGATCGCATCAGCCATTTGAGCTGGCAGCTGCGACCCGGCGCGGCCCATGCGCCTGCCGTGGCGGCCCTCCAGCCCAGCGCCTGGGTGCAGGCTGCCGA
>JBILGP010000320.1:0-3514 GCA_044350985.1 Polaromonas sp.
CAGTGCCACGGCCAAGCCGGCGACCGTGTGGGAGCCGGCCCAGACCGTGCCCAGGGTTGCCGTCATGCCGCCTGCAGCCAGCAGCACCATGCCGCCAATGATCCAGGGGGTGCGCCGTCCGCCGACATCGGAGCCGTGGCCCATGCGCGGCCTTGAAATCTGCACCAGGTAGTGCAATGCCACCATCAGGCCGGGCAGCACCGCTGCCAGGGCCAGCTCGACGACCATCACCCGGTTGAGCGTCGAGGTGGTCAGCACCACCACCGCGCCCATGCAGGCCTGCACCAGGCCCAGGCGGGCCACACCGGTCCAGCCGATCGCTTGTGTCATGGCAGACCTCCGAGGTTGCGCAGGGCAAAGGCGCTGACCATCATCCCACCGACAAAAAGTGGTACGCCAAAACCGCTGTACCACAGTGCCTTGCCGATGGGGTCGCTGAGGAAGCGGCGCATCAGAACGCCCTGAAGCACCAGCAAGGCGGCCACACCCAGCGCGTGAGCCGGTTGCTGCCAAGCCAGCAGCAGGCCGATGACCACCACCTGCGGCACCGCCATGAACCAGCAGGCCACACGTGCTGCGCGCTGCACACCGAGTTGCACCGGCAAGGAGCGCACGCCCATTTGCCGATCGCCCTCAATGGCCTTGAAGTCGTTGAGCGTCATGATGCCGTGCGTGCCGGCGCTGTAAAGGGCTGCGAGCACCAGCGATTGCCCGCCCGGCATGGCGCCGCCGGCCATCACCGCCGCGCCCGTGATCCAGGCGATGCCTTCGTAACTGATGCCGCAGGCGGCATTGCCCCACCAGCCGTTTTCTTTCAGGCGCAGGGGCGGCGCGCTGTAGGCCCAGGCCAGTAGCAAACCGAGCACGGCCGCGCCAAATCCCCAAGGTCCGAGCGCGGTGGCCACCAGCAGCGACACCAGCGTCCACGCCACTGCCAGGTACAGGCCCCAGCGGCCGGGCATGCGGCCAGACGGAATCGGCCGGTGCGGCTCGTTGATCGCATCAACGTGCCGGTCAAACCAGTCGTTGACCGCCTGGCTGGTGGCGCACACCAGCGGGCCGGCCAAGGCCACGCCGATGATGGCCAGTCCCCAGCGCCCGTCCATTGACACGCCGGAGGCAACCACCCCGCAGGCAAACGCCCACATGGGCGGGAACCAGGTGATGGGTTTGAATAGTTCGGTGACGGCCGATAGGGCAGGAAGTGCCATGGCCGTGTTGTAACCGCGACATCCGCGCTTGTCAATCCAGATTGACACATAGACGGTGTCCAAAGCTGGCAAGCCTGATTGTCAGCCGGGCCGAGCAGCGGCCCGCGGCGCCTCAAGGTGTGGCGCCGGCGCGGTTGAAGTTCAAGCGGTGGCCGCAGCCCGGCTTGCGGCCCAGTGGCCAGGGCAGGGCTCAGCCGGGGCGGTTTGAGCCGTTGCCGGGCTCGGGCAAGGGCTCGATGCTGCCATCGACCATGTCAAAGCGCCTGAGCTTGATGTACAGGCTCTGGCGCGACAGGCCCAGCATTTCAGCGGCCGAGGCGCGGTTGTCGCCGGTCAACTGCAGCGCCGCCTCGATGCACAGTTGCTCGATCAGGTCGGTGGTCTCGCGCACGATGTCCTTGAGCGGCATGCGCCCGACCAGTTCGGTCATCTGGCTGGCCGAGCGGGGCAGCTCACGTGGCGCACGCACATCGCTGGCCAGTCGTCGGCCCATCTCGCGGATGGTAAATCCCAGGCATTTGTCTTCGCCGCGGCTGACGCTGACAGCGGAAATTTCAACCTCTGCCGTGGCACCGAGTTCGCCCCGCATTTGGGTGGCAAACAGTCGCACCACACCGTGCTGGCGCAGGTTGGTCAGCAGCACCCGAAGGTCGACGCCCGAGCGCCCCAGCCAGGTGTCGAGCAGTTGGCCTCGGGCGAGGTCGGCTGCGCCCAGCTGGGCCAGGTCCACAAAAGCTTGGTTGACCGTCAGCACCCGTCCGTCCAGATCGGTGATGGCCATCGCATCGGGCGCTTGTTCCATGGCCTGCCAGAGCAACTGATGGGTGCTCGGTGCGCTGGGTGCCGCCCGGCTTGCCTGCGTGCACAGGCGCAGCAGGAACTGCAGGGTCTGGTCTTCGCGAAACTGCGAGGCCGCCGCCATGAACTCCTGGCCGTTGCGCAGGCGCACCAGCACCGGCTCGCAGCGACCAATGCTGCGCAGGCGATCGAGCATGTCGCGCATCGCGCTCAGGCTCGGCCCATCGAGCTGTTCGGCCAGGTTCACCCCCGCACGGCTGGCCTTGTCACCGAGCAAGGCTTGCGCGGCCGGATTGATTTCCGAGACCTTTTCGAGCGCACCGTCGAGAATAATCACCGGCTCGGAGGCCAGTTGAAACAGCAGGCGGTAACGCGTCTCGGCCTGGCGCAGGCGCCAGTAGTCGCGCTCCATTGAAAGCTGCGCCGTCACCAGGCGCTGCTGCAAGGTCATCTGCGGCCGCAGGTCGCGGGCAAAGGCCACGCTGTGGGCAGGCCCTGCGCCAGCCGACGGCAGCGTGACCAATGAGTAGGCCAGCGGCAGGTCGACGCCGTCGGGCATCGGGTGGTTGATGTGGCGCCAGGCCGCGCCAGTGGCGCCTTCGCTTTGTCCCAGCAGGGCCTGCACCTTGGGCTGGCTCTCGACGGTGACCGTTTGCACCCAGGGCTTGCCCCGCCATTTGTGACAACCTTTGCTCAGCAGGTCCTCTTCGCCCACTGCCAGGTCGACGATCACCCCCTTGGCATCGAGCACCAGCACCAAGTCGGCAGCCGTGCTGAGTAGCTCGGCTACAGCATCTGGCGCCAGGTGGCTGAACACCTTGTCGGCTTTTTCCAGGCGTCGGTCGTTCAAAGCCTGTTTGGCTGGAGACATCAGGGAGTCCTTCGTGCAGTGGGGCTCATGGCAAGTTACGCTCGGTCAACCGGTCAATGCGCGGTTTTTTGCCTGGCCAGCGCGCGCGCCGCCAGCTCGGGCGCCTGGCTGGCATCGAGGATCACCGCGTCGGCGCTGATCCGCTCAGACAGCTCGGGCTGTAGGCAAAAAATCGAACCACCCGCAATGATGTGAACATGGGGGTTCATGCTGGCGCGCCTGGCCTGCCCAATGGCGTCGTCGAGCAGGCGCAAGCGCGTCTCGGAGCCGAGCGTAAAGCCGATGACGTCGAACCATTGGCGCTCGACCAGCGCCGACAGAGATCCAGTGGGCTGGATGAAGCTGGTTGAGACATCCCATCCGGCCCGATAAAAGAATTCGGCCACCAGTGACAGCCCGAAGGTGTGTTGTTCGCCCGGGCACGGAAGCAACAGGATGCGTCGCTCGGACTGGCTGCTACCGACAACGGGGTTGAGTCCAAAGCTGGCGCTGTTGGCCCGCAGCAGTTGTTGCAGGCGGCCCATGGCCATTGTGACCTCGGTGAAGTCGCAGGCATCGCACTCCCAAAGCTGCCCCAGATGGCGGGCTGTGGGTGCGAGCAGGTCTAAAAAGAGAGCCTGTACCGACACGCCGC
>JBILGP010000321.1:0-3510 GCA_044350985.1 Polaromonas sp.
TTTTCCAACCTCTACGACATGATGCTCAAGTACGCCGACGTGCTCTCGATCGAGGAGACGCTCGAGCAACTGGCCCGCGTGCCGGCGCGCGAGGCGGCATCTTGAGCGCGCTGCCCACCCGGCGTGACCCGGGCTTTTACGATTACCTGCCCTACGACGATCGTCCGGTGATCCGCTGGCCAGGCGGCGCCCGGGTGGCGTTCTGGGTGGCCCCTAACGTGGAGTTCTACGAACTCAACCCGCCGCGCAATCCGGCGCGCGCGCCTTGGGCCCGTCCGGCCCCGGATGTGCAGAACTACTCCTACCGCGACTACGGCAATCGCGCCGGTTTTTGGCGCATGCTCGACGTGATGAAGCGCTGCAACATGCGCGGCAGCGTCTCGCTCAATGTGGCCCTGTGCGAGCACCACCCCGAGGTGATCGAGGCCTGCGCCAAGGAGGGCTGGGAGTTCTACTCGCACGGCACCTACAACACCCGCTACCTGATGGGCATGAACGAGGAGCAGGAGCGCCAGGTCATCCAGGACTCGATCGACACGATCAAGAAGCACACCGGGCAAAAGCTCGACGGCTGGCTCGCGCCGGCCCTGACCTACACGCCCAACACCATGGACCTGGTGGCCGAGATGGGCCTGACCTATGTGTGCGACCTGTTCCACGACGACCAGCCTGGCCCGGTCAAGGTCAAAAAAGGCACGCTGACCAGCATTCCGTACTCGCTGGAGATGAACGACACCATCGTCTACAACGTCAACCTGGTCTCACCCCGCCGGTATGGCGACATCATCAAGCGGCAGTTCGATCGGCTCTATGAGGAGGGCGAGCGCTCCGGCACGGTGATGTGCATTCCGCTGCACCCCTACCTTATCGGCCAGCCTTACCGGCTGGCGGCCTTTGAGGAGGCGCTGTCCTACATCACCTCGCACGACAAGGTCTGGCTGGCCACCGGCCGTGAGATCGCGCAGCACTTCAACACGCACTACCACGGCGCCTTCATGGCGGCCGGTCAAACGGTGGGAGAGGCACCATGAGCAACAAGCCCCTGCCCGAGGACTATCTGTCCTACCCGCTGCGCCGCTACGGCATGGACCATGATCGCTACGACTGGTCGATGTTGCCCCGGCGCAAGCCAGTGGCCTGGCCTGACGGCGCGCGCATCGCCTTGTGGGTGGTGCCGGCGCTGGAGTGGTTTCCGCTGAACATGGCCGGCCAGCCCTTCAAGCCGCCGGGCGCGATGCAAACCGCCTACCCGGACCTGCGCCACTACACGCTGCGCGACTATGGCAACCGGGTGGGTATTTTTCGCATCATGCAGGCCCTGGGCCGGCACGCCATCCCGGCCACGGTGGCGGTCAATGCGGCGGTCGCGCTGCGCTACCCCAGCTTGATTGAGCGCTGCAAGGCCCTGGGCTGGGAGTTCATCGCCAACGGCCTGGACATGGACCACCTGCACCACGGCGGGCTCGATCCGGCCGAGGAAAAACGCTGGATCGAGCAGAGCCTGGAGATTTTGCGGCGCGCCACCGCATCTGCGGTGCGTGGCTGGCTCTCGCCGGCCAAGTCTGAGTCGTTCCAGACCCTCGATCTGCTGGGCCAGGCCGGCATCGACTATGTCTGTGACTGGGTCAACGACGACATGCCCTATGCGATGCGCACGGCCGCAGGCCCGCTGGTGGCCATGCCCCATCCGATCGACATCGACGACTACACCATCCTGGTCAACAACCACCACACCGAAGACGATTTTCGAGACCAGCTCATCGACCACTTCGATGTGCTCTACCGGGAGTCGGCCCACGAAGGTGGCCGTGTGATGGCGATTTCGCTGCACCCCTGGGTGATCGGACAGCCTTACCGCATCCGCGCGCTCGAGGAGGCGCTGGCGCACATCATGCGGCACAAGGGCGTCTGGCCCGCCACCGGCTCGCAGATTCTCGAAGCTTGGCGCACTCAGCAGGGCTGAATGGCCAAGCCTGTTACGCCCAGTCCAGCGTCGAGCCCAGCGTCGATGCCCACGAGGCGGCTAGGGACCGTCTGCACAGGTTTGGTCTGTCATTGCGAGCCGCGCGTGGCCATCCAAAAACCGTTGATCAATCAGACGCTTATGGATCGCCACGTCGCTGCGCTCCTCGCGATGACGGGTTTGTGCAGAACTTCTCTAGCGCCGCTGGCCGGCGACTTCGGCCAGGTCGTTCCAGACGTCCTGGCGTCGGATCAGGCCGCCGGCGACTTCAAAGCGATCGATGAAGCGGATGCCGGCAAACGCCGTCCCGTCGAGCCACACGCCCTCGAGCGTGCCGCTGCAATAGACCACGGTGGCCTCCTGTCCCCAGCACTCGTCAAAGCGCTCGAACTGCTTGCCGATGCGGCTGTAGCGCCCCTTGGCCCAGTCGAGCAGCTCGGCAAAGTCGCGCATCGGTGCGGCGCCGGGGAAGGTCATCACAAATTCAGGGGCAAGCAACTGGCGCGCCGCGTCGAGCTCGCGCGCCTGCATGCGCTCGAGAAACTGCCGCACCAGGGCGCTGGCTTCGGGCACTTCGGGCCCGCCCGCCGAGAAGCGCCGGCCATCGCGTTGGTAGGTTGCGGCCTCGTGGACAAACACCGTGGTGCCCGCATCGGAGGCGGCGATCACCGAGCGCACCGTGCGCGCGGTGCGCTCGACCAATCGCTCGCGTGCTTGTGGGCTGTAGCCGGGCAACAGGGTGATCGATACAACAGGCATGGGCGGTCTCCGGCGGTCGTTGGGAAGGGCCACCATTTTGCCGCCTTGGCCGTCGGAGCGCGCAGCGCATGAATGCAATTGCCGGTCATGAGCGCATCGCCTACTCGGCCCTGCCCGAGCGCGCCCCCCTGCGCTGGCCGGGCGGGGCCCGGGTGGCCGTCTGGGTGGCGCCCAATATCGAGCACTATGAGTACCTGCCCGAGCTGATTCGCGTGCGCAACCCCTGGCCCAGGGTGCCGCACCCGGACATCCTGGGCTATGGCTTGCGCGACTATGGCAACCGGGTGGGCGTGTGGCGCTTGATGGCCCTGTTCGACCGCTTGCGACTGCCGGTGACGGTGTCGCTGTCCATGGCCGTGCTCGATCTCTACCCCGAGATTGCGCAGGCCATGCTCGAGCGCCAGTGGGAGTTCATGTCGCATGGGCTCTACAACACCCGCTACCACTGGGGCTTGAGCGAGGACGAGGAGCGCGCGGCCATCGAGCAGTGCCAGCAAATTCACCTGCGTCACACCGGCCGGCGCCTGCCGGGCTGGTTTTCTCCGGCGGCCTCCAACACACTGCAAACCCCTGACCTGGTGGCCGAAAGTGGCATCGCCTACCTGTGCGACCTCTACCATGACGAGCAGCCCACCGAGGTGCGGGTGCGCAGCGGCGAGCTGATCAGCTTGCCGTATTCGATGGAAATCAACGACAGCATCGCCTGGCGCCGGGGCATCGAGGCGCAGGCTTTTGCGCAAAAAATCCGCGATGAGTTCGATGTGCTGTATGCCGAAGGCGAGGTGCAT
>JBILGP010000322.1:0-3509 GCA_044350985.1 Polaromonas sp.
GGTCCTGGCGCCCGCTGCGAGCTTGGCGATCTCGGCGGTGCAGATGCCGTCGCCACCGAAATAGCGCACATTGCCCATGCCCAGTTGCTCCATCTGGCGCAGCATCGGGCCGGCCTGCGGGTCCATGCCGCCAAAGAACACCGCATCCGGATTCTTGGCCTTGATGGCCGTCAGGATGGCCATGAAGTCGGTGGCCTTGTCGGTGGTGAACTGCTCGTCAATCACCTGCATGCCCTTGGCCAGTGCGGTGCGCTTGAACACCTCGGCCACGCCCTGCCCGTAAGCGGTGCGGTCGTCGATGATGGCCACGCGCCTGAGCTTGAGCGTATCGGCCGCATGGTTGGCCAGCCCAGCGCCCAGGGCGTTGTCATTGGCGATGATGCGGTAGGTGGTCTTGTAGGCGGGGCGGGTGAGGTTGGGGTTGGTGGCCGCGCCGGTGACGTGCGGAATACCGCAGTCGTTGTAGACCCGTGATGCCGGAATGGTGGTGCCCGAGTTGAGGTGACCAACCACGCCAGCGACGCGGGAGTCGCACAGCTTTTGCGCAGCGGCAGTGCCCTGCTTGGGGTCGGCCGCATCGTCTTCTGCGACGATCTCAAAGCGGATGCGCTTGCCGCCGATCACGATGTTTTGCCCATTGAGGTCCTCAATAGCCATGCGCACGCCGTTCTCGTTGTCCTTGCCGTAGTGCGCCTGCGCACCCGAAACAGGGGCCACATGCCCGATGCGAACGACCTGGGTGTCCTGGGCCACGGCCACAGCGGACACGCCCACCAGCGCTGCCAGGGCGCTGACCTTGAACTTCATTTTCATAAAAACTCCCAAAAAAGAAAGGTACAAAGGGTTGAGGGATGCATGGTTTTTCTCAACCCCGAAACGATAGCTCAAAAACAGCCCGCAATCACAAAAGCCACACACCGATCGCATGCGATTGGCCATCAACAAGCCAAAAAACAAGCGTTGAAGAATGTCGATGCCTCAGGGCAGGCCCTCTTGACATGGCCCCAGCTCTCATATCTGCCAGGGTTCAATCACGCCCTTTGCGGTCGTAGGGCTGGATCTGAAAACCACGGGCTTGGTAGGCACGCCAGCGCTGGCGGCCGGCCTGGGCATCGTCAGGGTCGGTGCCCACCAACTCGAGCAAGCGCTCCACCTTGCCGAGGTCTTGGGGCGGATCGGCACCCCAATTGAGCAGGACCTGGCAGTTGGCTTGCAGGGGCAGCGCCGGCGCCAGCCAGATCGGCGAGGCCTCCAGCGTGGCCGCCGGCGCGCCAATCTGGCAATGGGGCACGAAGCCGTGCGCCGGTTCGGTCCACAGCCGCTGATCCAAAGCGGCGATCTGCTCGCTCGGGCAGGTCACCACCACGCGCAGCTCGCGCTCGAGGATCTTGTTCAGCAGACGCAGCAGGTAGCCGAACTTGTCGCTGACGTTGTAGTGAAACTCAACCCGGTTCATGCCTTGGAGCGCCGCGCCGCTGCGCGCCGTGCGGGCTGCGCCGGGCCGGCTGGCTGCTGCACCTGCGAAAGAAGGTAGTGCACCAGCAGCCCCACTGGGCGCCCGGTCGCCCCCTTGGCCGCCCCGCCCTTCCAGGCGGTACCTGCAATATCGAGATGGGCCCAAGGAAACTGACTTGCAAAACGCTGCAAAAATTTGGCGGCGGTGACTGAGCCGGCGGCGCGACCGGCGACATTGGCCACGTCAGCGAAATGGGTCTTGAGCCCTTCGGCGTATTCATCGTCCAGCGGCATGCGCCAGCAAGGATCGAGCGATGCCTCGCCAGCCTGCTGCAAGGCCGTGGCCAGGGCATCGTCGCTGGCAAACAGGCCCGAGCGGACAGCGCCCAGGGCGATCACGCAAGCGCCGGTGAGCGTGGCGATATCAACCACGGCGCGCGGCTTGAAACGCTCGGCATAGGTCAGGGCGTCGCACAAGATCAGACGGCCTTCGGCATCGGTGTTGAGCACCTCGATGGTTTGCCCGCTCATGCTGCGCACCACATCGCCGGGCTTGAGCGCACGGCCGTCGGGCATGTTCTCGCAAGCGGCGATCAAGCCGACCGCATTGAGGCGCGGCTGCAGCTCGGCCAGCGCACGGAACGTGCCCAACACACTGGCTGCGCCGCACATGTCGAACTTCATCTCGTCCATTTCGGCCGCCGGCTTGATGGAGATGCCGCCGGTGTCAAAGGTGATGCCCTTACCCACCAGCACCACCGGGGCCTGGCTGGCCGGGGCGCCGCTGTAGCGCAGCACGATAAAGCGCAAAGGCTGCTCGGACCCCTGCGCAACCGCCATGAAGGAGCCCATGCCCAGGCGGGCGACCTCGCGCGGGCCGAGCACGTCCACGCGCATGCGCGGCAGCTTGCCGAGCTCGCGCGCGGCGCCGGCCAGCAAGGTTGGGGTGGCGTGGTTGGGCGGGCGGTTACCCCACTCGCGCGCCAGGTTGACGCCCAGCGCCACCGCCACGCCTTGGTCAAAGGCGCTGCGCACGGCAGCGGCGGCGGGCACACCAATGGTCATTTTGTGCAGCCGGGCAGGCGCCGATTTAGACAGCGTGTGGCGGTAGGTGTAGGCACTTTGGCCACAAGCGAGCACAGCCGCCTGCGTCTGCGCCTGCAAGTCCTCGGGCTCGCCGGCAAGCCAGGACAGGCTGATGATGACGCGCTGGGCGGTGGTCGCCTTCAGGGCAGCCAGGGCCGCAGTGACCCCGGTCTTGACGTCTTTGGCGCTGCCCGAGCCGACCCCCACGAGCACCAGCCGGGTCGCGCCCAGTCCCGGGCTGCGATAGGCTTGCAGCAGCTTGCCGCTATCGGTCTGAAAGTCCTTGGCTTTGGTGGCTGAGGCAATCAGGCCCGAGAGGGCGTCGGCCTGCGCCGTCATGGCCGCTGGCACCAACACCACCAGGGCGTCGCATTTTTCAGAGGCCGAACGCGGTCGGCTAAGGGTCTTGAGTTCGAAGTCCATAATCGGGGTTGAGGTTTAGCAAGTCAGTCCAATCACACCACGCGCGATGTTATTCCAATCGTCCCTGCGCAAAGAGCTGGCGCGAAGTTTTGGCGCGACTTTGGTGGTGCTGATCACCATCATCTTGACCATCGTGCTCATCCGCACGCTGGGTCTGGCCTCCAAGGGCCAGGTCAATCCACAAGATGTGATGCTGCTGATGGCCTACGCCACGATCGGCCGACTCCCCACGATTTTGAGCCTGTCGCTTTTCATCGCCATCCTGAGCACACTGTCCAGGCTGTACCGCGACAGCGAAATGGTGGTCTGGTTCTCCAGCGGCCGCGGACTGAGCAGCTTTGTGCCGCCCGTGCTGCGCTTTTCCTGGCCGGTCCTGCTGGTCATCGCCGTCTCGGCGCTGTGGCTGCTGCCCTGGACCCAGGAACAAACCCAGGAGCTGCGCAGCCGCTACCAGCAACGCAGCGACCTCGACCGCGTGGCCCCGGGGCAGTTCCAGGAGTCATCGGACGGCTCGCGGGTGTTCTTCATCAACCGCGATTCCGAGC
>JBILGP010000323.1:0-3503 GCA_044350985.1 Polaromonas sp.
GCAGCAGAGCCGGCAATAACTTGTCAGTCACGGTGTCTTGAAGACGACCAAAGCGGCTGACAAATGCATCAAGGCGCTCGGCCAGCAGGGGGTCGATGTCAAGCTGCTTGAGGGTCTGTGCCAAAGCGAGTTCGCCAAACAAACGCGCGTCTGTTTGCTGCAAATAGCGAGACTCCCTCTCCACGACTCTGCACAGGAACTGCAGCCGCGCCACCACAGACGTGTCTAGCCGCACAGCACCACCCCGGTTTGCTTGGCGATCTGGTGGATCGATTGGGCCTGTAGGTTGGGCGCCTTAAGAACCACATCGACCTTGCGCCCGTCCATCGCCCTCGACAGCCGACTGGCCAGTCGGGCGCTCAGCACGGCTGGCGTGTCAACTGCGTGGGCCACCTCAACCAGCAAGTCCACGTCCCCGCCGCGCAGGTGGTCTTGCGCCCGTGAACCGAACAGGGTGACTTGCACAGCAGGGCCAAGCAGCTGCCTGGCAGTGCGGACAATCAAATCGGCGTGGGATGGGTTCAGGCGCACTCGGAGATTTTGGCATGGAAGGCTTGGTGCCGGGGGCGTGGCGGCAGGCGCTTGCGGGAGGCGCTTTATGATCCGAAGCTTCGCCCAAGACCGTCATGCCCAAGAAGTCCCTTCCAGCAGCCCTGCAACCGGCCGATTACCTGAAAAAGATCCTGACCGCGCGCGTCTACGACGTGGCGATCGAGTCGCCGCTGGAGGTGGCGCGCAGCCTGAGCCAGCGGCTGGGCAACACGGTGCTGCTCAAGCGCGAGGACCAGCAGCCGGTGTTTAGCTTCAAGCTGCGCGGGGCTTACAACAAGATGGCGCACCTGAGCGCAGCGCAACTCAAAAAAGGCGTGATCTGTGCTTCGGCCGGCAACCACGCGCAGGGCGTGGCGCTGAGCGCGCGCAAGCTGGGCACGCGGGCGGTGGTCGTCATGCCGGTGACGACGCCGCAGCTCAAGGTCGATGCGGTGCGCGCTCTGGGCGCCGAGGTGGTGCTGCACGGTGACAGCTATTCAGATGCCCACGAGCACGCCGCCTGGCTGGAAAAGAAAAAGGGGCTGACCTTTGTCCATCCCTTTGACGACCCAGACGTGATCGCCGGCCAGGGCACGATTGCGATGGAGGTCTTGCGCCAGATCCAAAGCACAGGCGACCGGCTCGATGCGGTGTTTGTGGCCATCGGCGGCGGCGGCCTGATCTCGGGCGTGGCCAATTACATCAAGGCGGTGCGCCCCGAGGTGCGGGTGATCGGCGTGCAGATGAACGACTCCAACGCCATGATGCAGTCGGTGGCCGCCGGCCGTCGTGTGGCACTTGGCGAGGTGGGCCTGTTTTCGGATGGCACGGCGGTCAAGCTGGTGGGCGAGGAGACCCTGCGCATCAACCGCGGCCTGGTCGATGAATACATCACGGTCGATACCGATGCCGTGTGCGCGGCGATCAAGGACGTGTTTGTGGACACGCGCAGCATTGTCGAGCCCGCCGGTGCACTGGCGGTGGCGGCGCTCAAGCAGTACGCGGCGCGTCATCGCAAGAAGGGCGAAACCTACGCGGCGATTTTGTGCGGCGCCAACATGAACTTCGACCGCCTGCGCTTTGTGGCCGAGCGCGCCGAGGTGGGCGAGGAGCGCGAGGCGCTGTTTGCGGTGACCATTCCCGAAGAGCGCGGCAGCCTGCGGCGGTTTTGCGAGTTGATCGGCACGCTGCCGGGCGGGCCGCGCAATGTAACCGAGTTCAACTACCGCATCAGCGACAGCGAGCAGGCCCATGTGTTCTTGGGCCTGACCACGCAGGGCCGCGGCGAGAGCGCCAAGCTGGCCGCCGCCTTGACCCGCAGCGGCTTTAAGGCAGTCGACCTGACGCACGACGACCTGGCCAAAGAACACATCCGCTACATGGTGGGCGGGCACAGTGCGCTGTCCAAGGACGAGCGCCTGCTGCGCTTTGTTTTCCCGGAGCGGCCCGGTGCGCTGATGAAGTTTTTGCTAAGCATGCGGCCGGGCTGGAATATTTCGCTTTTTCACTATCGCAACCAGGGCGCCGACTACGGCCGCATTCTGGTCGGCCTGCAAGTGCCGCGCACCGACCGCGCCGCCTTCAAGCAGTTCTTGCAGACGCTGGGCTATCCCCACGTCGAAGAGACCGACAACCCGGCGTATCGGCTGTTTCTCAAGAGCTGAGGACTCACTCGCGCCGAGGGCGGCGCTCCCACAACACGCCGGTCAGTGCCTTGAATGAAGCTGTGGGAGCCGCGCCCGCGCGGCGACGCGGCGCTGCCTCAGGGCTTGCTCTGGCCATTGGCCACGCCGCTGGCCACATGGCCGGCAGGAACGTGTTCGGCGGCGGAGTTGACGTGGCCGGTCTGGTCGTCGAAGAAGAAGTCGGGCTCGAATTCGCGCAGGAACTGGCCTTTGTCCAGGCCCCCGAGAAACATGGCCTCGTCGACTTCCACATTCCAATTCATGAGCGTGCGGATCGCGCGTTCGTGGGCCGGTGCGCTGCGCGCGGTCACGAGCGCGGTGCGCACCCGCATGCGCGAGGTGCCCACGTGCTGCAGCCGATGCAGCGCCTCGAGCAGGGGCTTGAAGGGGCCGGCCAGCAGCGGCTGCGCCGCCTTGTTGCGCTCGTGCTCTTGAAAGGCGTGCAGGCCTTGCGCCTGGAACACGCGCTCGGCCTCGTCTGAAAACAGCACCGCATCGCCGTCAAAGGCAATGCGCACCTCGTTGGGATGGGCGGCGCTGGCTTGCGCCGATTGCGGATACACCTGCGCGGCTGGCACGCCCGCCTCGAGCGCGGCGCGCACATCGCTCAGATGGGTCGACAAAAACAGATTGGCATGCAGCGGCTTGAGGTAGCGCCAGGGCGGCTCGCCGCGGTTGAAGGTGCCACGCAGGATGTTCAGGCCGTAGTGCTGGGCCGAGCGGAACACGCGCATGCCCGAGACCGGGTCGTTGCGCGAGAGGATGACCACCTCCACCCGCTGCTTGGGCTGCTGCGGGCCCAGCGTCTCTTCAATGCTCTTGGGCGCCTCGTTGAAGGCCAGCAGCTTTTTGATGAGCGAAAAAGCCACGCCAGGTTTGGCCGGCACGTCCAGACGCTCGAGTTGCAGCTGCATGTAGGCGGCATCGGGCTTGATGCCCGGCGCCGCCCCGCGCGCCAGGCCCTCTTCAAAGACGCGGTTTTCTTCTTCAAAGTCGAACAGAGCGCGCGAGGAAATCGCCACCACCAACTGGCCGTCGAGGTTGACGCTCATGAGGCCTCCAGCAGCCCAAGTTCGGTCAGCCGCGCCCGCAGGCAGGCCGGGCAGTAGCAGGAGGAAGCCAGCCGGCCAAGCTCCTGCGGCGGCAGCGCCGGCAGGCTCACGCACCAGCAGGGCGTGTCGCTCGGCTGGGCGCCGCAGTCAAAGCGGCTGCCGCATTGGGGGCACTGGGTGGTTGTCATGGCTTGCAAGGATAACGCGAGGATGCAATGGAGGCGCGGCCGATCGC
>JBILGP010000324.1:0-3497 GCA_044350985.1 Polaromonas sp.
AAGCCGAAGCGGCGCTGGCCTCACTGGAGCGGCTCAAGGCCGGCGTGACCACCGGGGTGTCACTGTTTGGCGGCGGGGACTCGGTGATGCGGGTCGATGACCCCAAGTACGCCCGCGCCCACTGCGACGCGATCGAAAAAGCCGGCACACGCACGGTCTTGGCGGTGGGCCCCACGCGCCCAGGCGGGCCGTCGGTTTACAC
Organism: Polaromonas sp.; assembly: GCA_044350985.1. GTDB lineage: Bacteria > Pseudomonadota > Gammaproteobacteria > Burkholderiales > Burkholderiaceae_C > Polaromonas. The sequence continues at coordinate 203 of JBILGP010000324.1, forward strand.
CGATCACGACGCCAGCCCGGCGCGCCAGTCGCATGTCGATGCGGCGACCATGCTGGCCGTGTGCCGTCAGATCATTGACGACAACCACGGGCGGGCCGACGGGCGCCTGCAGGTCGCCATCACCTTGCCGGTGTTTGCGCCCATGCACAAGAGCGAGCATGTGGCCCTGGAGGGGCAATACAGGCAGCAAGCGCAAGACTATTTCCCCTTGGTCGCGCAGCGCAAGCTCACCTTCACGCAAGACGGCCACCAGGCCGGCACGCTGGCGCTGGCGCATCGCGACTTGGGCCTGCTCGGGCCCGCCTCGTTCATGTCGCACAGCATCGACCTGACCGAAGAAGACATCGCGGTCACGCGCGAAACCAACACCCGCATCGTGCACAACCCCAGCGCGGTGATGTCGATCCGCGGGCGCTGTCCGGTGCCTGAGCTGATCGACGCCGGGGTCACGGTTGCCATCGGCTCGGACGGATCGGCGCCCGATCGCGGCTACGACATGTTCCGGCACATGTTTCAGTGCATGCACTACCACCGTCGCCACTTCCGCGATGCCGGCGTCTTGCCCCACGGCAAGGTGCTGGAGATGGTCACCATCGATGCCGCACGGGCGTTGTCGATGGATCAGCAGATCGGCTCGCTCGAGCCGGGCAAGAAGGCCGACATCATTTTGGTGGACCTGTTCAAGCCCCATATGCTGCCGCTGAACATGCCGGTGTTTCGGGTCACGTGCTTTGCCAACGCCGCCGACGTCTGCACCACGATCGTGGGCGGCCAAATCCTGATGCACGAGCGCAAGGTGCTGTCGGTCGAAGAGGACGCGGTGCTCGAGCAGGCCCAGATCGCCTGTGAGCGCATGCTCGAGAGATCGGGCTTGCGCCATCTGACCCAAGACCCCGACCGGCTCTGGGGCGTGAGCCACTACTGAAGCCGGGGCGGTCGCAAGCGCGGGCGGACGCCTCTTAGGAGGGCACGACCGCGTAAGCGACGATCTCGAGCTTCATGCCGGGCACGACCAGCGCAGCCACGGCGGCGCTCGATCGGTTGGGATAGGGCGGCGCAAAGAACTCGCGGTAAACCGCATCAATGGCCGGCATGTCGGCCACATCGGTCATGTAGATCAAGACCTGCGCCACATCGGCCAGGCTGCCGCCTGCGGCAACCACCGCCTGCCTGAGATTGGCAAACGTCAGCCGCGCCTGCGCGCTGACGTCGCCCGTCTCGATCGTGCCGTCAGGTCGCACCGGGCCGTGCGCGGTAAACAGCAAATGCGAACGCGACAAGTCGGCCTTGATCGCCCAGGAAAACGGCTGCCCCAGGGCGGGAAGGCCAACGTCAAGGGCGGTGTGGGGCATGGGGTTTGCGGGCGCAGCCGGTGAAAGTTGGGCCAGAGAAATTCGACTCTGACCCCAATTATTTATTCCAAAGCCAGCCAGACGCGGCCCGCTTCCAACTTGACCGGCCAGGACCGCACCGGCTCGCTGGCCGGCCCGCAGGCCACTGAGCCGTCGCGCACGTCAAACAAGGCCTGGTGGAAGGGGCACTCGACCTGGTGGCCGTCGACAAAGCCGTCGCACAGCCGGGCGTTGCCGTGGCTGCACAGGTTGTCGATGGCGTAGACGCCGTCCTCGAGCTTGAACAGGGCGATGTCGCGGCCCTGCGGCGTGACGGCGATGCCGGCGCCCTCAAACAAATCGGCCTCAGCGGCCACGTCGGTCCAGTTGCTCATGGTCGCCCTCAGATGGGATAGATGATGGAGTTGGGAATCATCTCGCTGTCGTAGACGCACAGGCGCTCGGCAAACTTCAGGCCGGCCGGCGTGTGCACGACGGTGTCGATGTAGCGGCCGACATTGAAGACCGTGCTCTCCTTGTCGTACTTGGTGCGAAACACCGCGTAGTTGGCCTGGCTGTGGATGCGGCCGTCCTCGACCTTGCGCACCACCGGCGCGCCCACCACATGGCGCTGGTAATAAGGGTCGTGGTAGAGCGTCTCGCGGATGCCGTAGACCCTGTCCTTGAGCATGCCCTTGCTGGTGAACAACAGCGTGCACAGCGGAAAGCCGCGCTCGAAGTTTTCGCGCGGCTGGAGCTTGTAGACGCACTGCTCGGTAAAAAACTCGGGCCACAGGTCCCACTGGCCGCTGTCAACGGCCAGGGCGTAGTCGGCGTAGAGCTGCTGCAGACCCAGCCAGGTGGGCAAATCGACCGTGCTCATGCTTGCATCACCTTGCGCCAGTATTCGTACATGCCCCGGATCAGGGTTTCGGTGACCATGTGGTCGGTGTCGCCCGCCTCGCGCCCGCCAAGCTCGACGAGCATGCGGTGATCGGGCCGGGTTTCGAAGGCCTGCTGCGAAAACTCGATCACCTCGCCGTCGTCGGCGCTGACAAAGCCGGCCGGGCCGAACAGATTGGCTTGGCGCAGCCGGCGCTGCTGCATCTCGGGGCTGTCGTCCTCAAAACAAAAATGCGTCCAGATGAAGTCAAACGCGCCGTGCCCATCGGGCTGGATGTGCCGGGTCGAAACGCTGTTGACCTGCTGCTGAAAGATCACGCTGGGAAACAGCGTCATCATCACGGCCGTGGGCATGGCATCGCCCATGCGCCACCACGGCTCGGGCACGATGTCCAGAAAGCTCGGGTCATGGAGCTCCATGCTGGCCTTGAAACTGCTGACCTCGGTGACTTGCGACTTGTCGCCGCTGGCCGCGCCCGCGCTGCCGCGGGTGGAGGTCATGGCGCCGTGGCGGTGGTGCGCGTCCATGTAGAGCGCGCTCTTGTTGTCGGCCCGCCAAAGCCCAAAGGTCACAAACCAGGTGTGCAGCAGCCCGGGGTGGTAGGGGTCCTTGATGTTTTCCTGCATCAGCTTCCAGTTGCCCGGAATGCGCTGGCGGTTGTAGCCCAGGATCTTGAGCTTGCGCCCGTCAAACAGGCGGTCGAAGTACTTCAGGATGGTCGGGCCCATGAAGTCTTCGAGCGACTCGACGTCGTGGTCGAAAGACGCAAACACCACGCCGCCTCGGCGTGCCACCTTGAGCCGGTTCAGGCTGTGGTCTTTGGGATCGAAGTCGGCCGGCATGCCGCCATTGACCTTGCCATCTTGGCGCACGCCGCGCCGAAACGGCACGCCCTGCAGCTTGCCATCGAGCGTGTAGCTCCACTGGTGGTAGGGGCAGACCAGCTCCTTCTTGTTGCCGTGGCGCTCCCGGCAAAACGCCATGCCGCGATGGGCGCAGACGTTTTCGAGCACATGAACCTCGCCGTCGGCGCTGCGCGTCATGATGACCGAGCGCTCGC
>JBILGP010000325.1:0-3489 GCA_044350985.1 Polaromonas sp.
ACATGGACGCGCTGCCCATCACTGAGGCCTCAGGCCGCCCCTGGTCCAGCCGCCAGCCGGGCTTGATGCATGCCTGCGGTCACGATGGCCACACCGCCATCTTGCTGGCCGCCGCACGGCTGATTGCCGAGGACGCGCAATTTCATGGCACGGTGCACCTGATTTTTCAGCCGGCCGAAGAAGGTGGCGGCGGTGCGCTGCGCATGATGGCCGACGGCCTGTTTGAGCGCTTTCCTTGTGATGGTGTGTTCGCCTTGCACAACATGCCGGGCCTGGAGGCCGGGCATTTTTATTTTCGCCAGGGCCCGTCCATGGCCTCCAGCGACTACGCCAGCATCACTTTGCATGGCGTTGGGGGTCACGGCGCCATGCCACAGACCACGGCCGACCCGGTGATCGCGGCCGCGGCCATCGTGATGGCCTTGCAAACCGTGGTCTCGCGCAATGTGGACCCGCTGCAAACGGCGGTGGTCACCGTGGGTGCGCTCCAGGCCGGTCAGGCCAATAACGTGATTCCGGCCCAAGCCCAGCTTGAGCTGAGTGTGCGCGCCCTTGACCCGCAGGTGCGCGTGCTGCTGCGCCAGCGCATCTGCGAATTGGTCGAGGCGCAGGCCGCCAGCTTTAAAGTGCGGGCCGAAATCGACTGGCGTGATGGCTATGCGGTGCTGGTCAATGCGACCGAGCCCACGCGCCTGGCCACACAGGTGGCGCTCGCTGTCTTTGGTGATGAGCGGGTACACACCGATGCCCGGCCGCTGACGGCCAGCGAGGACTTTGCCTTCATGCTCGAGCAGGTGCCCGGCTGCTACGTGCTGGTGGGCAATGGTGGCCCTGGCACCTCCGGGGCCTGCATGGTTCACAACCCCGGATACGACTTCAACGACGAGCTCATCGAGCCAGGCGCGCGCCTGTGGCTGGGGCTGGTGGAGCAGTTTCTGGCGACACCGGACCATTGAGGTTTTGATCTACTTGCTTGATCGCCCGGTCTGCGCTTTGGGCCAGGCCTTAGACGAAGCCTCAGATAAAGCCTTAGGTAAAGCCTTAGTCAAACCCGCAGTCGCGCCGCGTGGCCTCGTGGCTGGGGTCGCTGAGCAGCGCGATCAGCTCGGTGGCTGCTGGCGCGGCCCCGCTTGAGCGTGCCACCGCTGCCACGTAGAGGGTCGACAGCTCAAGCCCTGCCGGCAGCAGTCCCGCCAGCGCAACGCCAGGGGTGTTGAGGATTTCGGTGACCTGGGTGCAGCCGATCAGGCCCTGCTCGCCGGCCTGGGCGGCGCGGGCCATGGCCGCCATCGCAGCCTGCCCGTTGGGAAAGGGGCGCAACTGTTCGGCCACCTGCTGCTCGATGTTCAAGCTGCGTAGCACCTTCATGATGTGCAGGCCGGCGGTCGATTGGGTTAGATCGGGCACGTAGATCGCACGCGCACCCAGCAGCGCCTGGCGCAGCGCATCGGCGCTGCCGACATCGGGCGCGGCCTGTCCCTTGGCCACGGCCACGCCCGTCCTGACCAGCCCCACCGGCCGGGCGCTGCCGGGCAGCAGATGGCTCGAGGCCATCAGCTCGTCGGTCAGGGCCTGGGTGAGGATGACCACGTCGCAGGGCGCGCCCGCCAGCAGGGCGTCCTTCATCTGGCCGACGGCGCTGAAGGTGCCGGCAATGGCCATGCCGGTGCGCGCGGTAAAGCGCGCCTCCAGGCGGCTGACCAATCCGTTGGCGGCGCCGCCGCTGAGCACGTGCAAGGAGGGCTGCATGGGGGTCTGGCTGCCTGGGTTGACGCTTCTTAGTCGAGCTTGATGTTGGCCGACTTGATCACGCCCGCCCATTTGGCGATGTCGTCGTTCAAGTACTTGCTAAAGGCCGCCGGGTTCATGACCATGGGCACCGCGCCCTGGCGGCTCCACTGCTGCTTGAGCTCGGGCGCACCGACGATCTTGCTGATGGCCTCATTGAGGCGGTCGATCACCGGCTGCGGCGTGCCGCGCGGGGCCATGATGCCCAGCCAGATCGTCGCTTCGTAGCCCGGCACGCCCGCCTCGGTCAGGGTGGGCACGTCGGGCATCACGTCCGAGCGTGCGCGCCCGCTGGTGGCCAGCGCCTTGACCTTGCCGGCCTTGATCTGTTCGGTCATGGTCGTGACCGCATCGAACATCAGATCGACCTGGCCGCCAATGATGTCGGTGCGCGCGCCCGAGCTGCCTTTGTAGGGCACATGGACCACGTTGATGCGGGCCATGCTCTTGAGCAACTCGCCGGCCATGTGATAGGGCGTGCCCGGCCCCGAAGAGGCGTAGTTGAGCTTGCCCGGCTCGGCCTGCGCGCGCTTGAGCAGATCGCTCAGGGTGTTGATGCCTTTGGAGGGATGGGCCACCAGCACCAGGTCGGAGTAGTTGATCGGCGCCACGCCTACAAAGTCCTTCATCAGCGCAAAGGGCTTGCTCGGGATCAGTGTTTCGTTGACGGTGTGCGTGTTGGACATCATCAGCAGCGTGTAGCCGTCAGCAGGCGACTTGGCCGCCAGATCCGTGCCAATCACCGATCCGCCGCCGGGCTTGTTGTCGACCACAAAGCTCTGGCCCATGGCATCGCTCAGGCGCCCGGCGATGAAGCGGGCGTAGACGTCGGCCGGCCCCCCGGTGGCAAAGGGCACCACGATCTTGACCGGGCGGTTGGGGTAGGCACCTTGTGCGACCGCTTGGCCCAGGGTTGCGCCCAGAGCGAGCAGGGCCAGGGCTGAGCGTGCGATGTGTTGGCGTTTCATGGTGTTTTCTTTTTTTCTGGGCCAGGGGCTTATTCGACTTTGCCGATGCGCTTGACCACATCGGCCATGCGGCGTGCATCGGCTTGTACATAGCGCTCAAATTCGGTCATGTCCTGGTAGAGGATGGGGCTGCCTGCACCTTGAATCACCTCGCGCACGCGGGCGTCTTGCGCTGCGTTGCGGGCGGCGCTGCGCAAGCGCTGCACGATGGCATCGGGCACACCGCTGGGCACGAACAGGCCCGACCACTGCGCGTACTCGGCGTTAAAGCCGGTGTCCTTGAGGGCCGGCACATCGGGCAGGCTGGCCAGGGCGCCGGTGCCCCAGTGGCCCAGCACGCGCAACTTGCCCGCCTTGACGTGCTGCAGCACCGTGGCCGGACCGGTGGAGACGGCCTGAATCTGCCCACCGAGCAGCGCCAGCACGGCTGGGCCTGCGCCGGTAAAGGGCACGTGGGTGAGTTTGATGCCCGCCTCTTGGGCCAGGATTTCCATCGGCACATGCATGGTGCCGTAGTTGCCCGACGAGCCGTAGTTGATCGCGCCGGGCCGGCGCTTGGCCTCGTCGACGAAGTCCTTGACGCTCTTCCAGGGCGAGTCGGCCCGTACGGCCAGCACGGTCGGATCGGCCGTGTAGCGGGCCACCGGGCGCAGGTCTTGCAGCGCAAACATGGGCGCGCGGCCCAAAATCACATCGGCCTCGGGCAGCACCGTCAGCGACGACAGCGCCATCA
>JBILGP010000326.1:0-3482 GCA_044350985.1 Polaromonas sp.
CGGCTGCACTGCCGCACATCCTGATGCGCTACTACACCACGCCTTCGGTCAAGCAGGCGCGCAGCTCGGTGACCTGGTCGCTGTTCTTCATCTTCCTGCTCTACTTCACGGCGCCGGCTCTGGCGGTGCTGGTCAAGTACGAGGTCTTCACCGTGCTGGTGGGAACGCCGTTTGACAAGCTACCGGCCTGGGTGGCGCAGTGGGCGTCCGTCGATCCGACCTTGCTGTCAGTGACCGATGTCAACAAAGACGGCTTGCTGCAACTGGGCGAAATGCGCATCGGCGGTGACATCATCGTGCTGGCCACACCCGAAATCGGTGGTCTGCCCTATGTGATCTCCGGCATGGTGGCCGCGGGTGGTCTGGCTGCTGCGCTGTCAACGGCTGACGGCCTGCTGCTGACGATTGCCAACGCGCTCTCGCACGACCTGTACTACAAGATGATCGACCCGAATGCGCCCACCGCACGCCGGGTGATGCTGTCGAAGATCCTTCTGCTGGTGGTGGCCCTGGCTGCTGCGTACGTGGCAGCGCAAAAACCTGCTGACATCTTGTTCCTGGTCTCTGCCGCGTTCTCGCTGGCTGCCGCCGGCTTCTTCCCGGCCCTGACCCTGGGCATCTTCTGGAAGCGAGCTAGCAAGTGGGGTGCCATCTTGGGCATGGCAGCAGGCTTCGGCGTGACCTTCTACTACATGGTCATGACCCAGCCTTGGCTGCGCGGCGTGTTCGGCGTGACCTCGCCGATCGAGCTGTGGTGGGGCATCTTGCCGATCTCGGCCGGTGTCTTCGGCGTGCCGCTGGGCTTTGCGATCATCATCATCGTCAGCCTGCTGACTCCGGCCCCGCGCCGCGAGATCCAGGAGCTGGTCGAGCATGTGCGCTATCCCAGCATCCCAGGTGATATCGACACCCGCGCGAGCTGATCGGTGCAACCAGGTCGTCTACTCGACGGCCTGAAACACAAAACGCCCACTTCGGTGGGCGTTTTTCATTGGGGCGTGGGCATTGGGCTCGGCAAAGACCGTCGCCGAGCGGGCTCTGCACTGTGGGAGCGCCGCCCTCGGCGCGATTGGGCAAGCCAAGGCGGGTCAGCTGCGCCGGATACCCACCGGCACTTGAGCGGCCGCATCCCAATGGGGACCGGCAAACCAGGGGCCACCGAGCAGGTGGTCGCGCAGCATGGGCAGCGCATCCAGACCCCAAAAGAGCTTGCCCTCGGTCTCGATGGTGGGCACGCCAAACATGCCTTGCGCAATGGCCCGCTCGGAGCTGTCTTTTAGAAGAGCTTTGACCTCTTGACCGGCCGGATCGAGCGCCGGCTTCAGGTGCTCGGTCAGCTCGGCCAGGCGCTGCGCATCGAGCGGATCGCCTCCCTGCGCCCAGACATGGCGGAAGATGCTCTCGCAGACCCAACGATTGGGCTGCGCGCTACAGGCCAGGGCCAGGCGCAGCAGGGGCAAGGGATTGAAAGGATGGGCCGCCGGCATCTGCATGGGCGTGCCCTGATGTTGCGCCAGCCACAGCACATGGCGATAGGTCCAATCGCGCTTGGGCGCAAGCTCGGCCGGGCCGATGGTGCCGTGCGCCTTGAGCATGCTGGCAAAAAGCACGGGCTGATAAGTGACCGCATGGCTGATGCCCTGGAGCACTTGCGGCAGCCGCTCGAACGCCAGATAGGCGTAGGGCGAGATGAAGTCCAGATAAAAGGTCAGGCGTTTGAGTTCCATGGCTGCACTCCTTGGTTCGGCGGTGCCGAGCGTCAAGCCGGCTCACCCGCGCGCTGGGCGATCGCTTGCCAGACCGTGCGCTTGGCCGCAGCCGGCAAGCTGCCCCAGGCGGCGATCTCGTCGAGGGTGCGCAGACAGCCGCTGCACAAACCCGATGCGGGCGACATACAGCAGACCGAAACGCACGGCGAAGGCGGCTCGGCCCGGTCGCATTGCACCACGGCGGCCCGCGCCTGCAGCAGCGCCCTTGACCGCGTGCTCAGGTCCATGGCCCCCACATCGTCGAGCAAGGCCCGCGTCAAAAGCGCCAACTGTGCAGGGCTGGCCGCAAACACCGCATGAGGATGGCCAGCAGCAGCCCAGACCTGATCGAAACGAAACAAGCTCAAATCGAGCCAAAGCAGCGGCGCGCTCAGGTGGGCCAGCGGTGCGACGCCGCCGATGGCAAAGCCGGTGCGCTCGCGCACAAAGTCCGCGTCGGCCCGGCTGAGTTTTTGACCGTCGGCACAGGCCAGGGCGGCGAGCTTTTTCTCATCGACCCGCTGATCGCCCGAGGTCACCACCATCACCAGCGCATCGTCGGGCCGGCGCCGAAACACGATGCTCTTGGCAATCTGGCCGAGCTGCACGCCCAGAGCGTCGGCCGCCTCCTGAGCGGTGCGGGCCGAATCGGCCAGCATGCGCGGCGCGTGAGGATGGCCGCGCTCGGCCAGCACCGCCGCCACCCGAGCCACCGACTCAGAGCCGTTCATGCGGCGCGCTTGTTGAGCAAAGCCGTGGCCGCGCGCGACTGCGGCTTGCGGCCCAAGAAGTTGCTGATGAACACGCCGGCATCAATGAGCTTGTCGAGGTCGATGCCGGTCTCGATGCCCATGCCGTGCAGCAGGTAGACCACGTCTTCGGTGGCCACGTTGCCGGTCGCGCCCTTGGCGTAGGGGCAACCGCCCAGACCGGCCGAGGAGCTGTCGTACTGCCAAACGCCCATCTCCAGGCAGGCCACGGTGTTGGCCAGGGCCTGCCCGTAGGTGTCGTGGAAGTGGCCGGATACATCGGCCAGGTCGTAGTGCTTGAGGGTGGCCTCCATGGCGCGCTGCACCTTCACGGGGGTGCCCATGCCCACGGTATCGGCCACGCCCGCGTGCTGCACACCGATGGCCTTCATCAAGCGGGCGACCTCGCCCACGGCCTCGGGCGCGACTTCGCCTTGGTAGGGGCAGCCGACGGCCACCGAAATCGCGCCGCGCACATAAATGCCCTGTGCACGGGCCATCTCGACCACCGGCGCAAAACGCTCGATGCTCTGGGCGATCGAGCAGTTGATGTTGCGCTGGCTGAAGGCCTCGCTGGCGGCGGCAAAGACGACGATCTCGTCGGGCCAGTGCTCGCGCGGCGCCGACAGCGCCGCCTCCAGCCCCTTGAGGTTGGGCACCAGCACCGAATAGCGCACATCGGGCCGGCGCTCGATGCCCGCCATCACCTCGGCGTTGTCGGCCATCTGCGGCACCCACTTGGGGCTGACAAAGCTGGTGACCTCGATCTCCTTGAGGCCCGCGTCTTGCAGCCGATGAACCAGCTCGATCTTGACGGCTGCCGGCACCTGACCTTTTTCGTTTTGCAGGCCGTCACGAGGGCCGACATCGACGAGCTTGACGCGCGAAGGGTATTTCATGGACTGCTCCTTGGGGGTCAGTATCGTAATTCGGTTTTCACCCAGCCCCCCAGGCTGTGCGGAGCATCCCCGGCCTGCAGACGGTG
>JBILGP010000327.1:0-3477 GCA_044350985.1 Polaromonas sp.
AGCCGCTGTACAACCCGGTCTCCAACCTGGTCTACAGCGCAACGGGCAGCAGCGTCAAAGATGTGTTTATTGCCGGCGAGCAGGTGCTCAAGGACGGACGCCTGACCCGCATCGACCACGATGCCCTCATGCGCCAGGTTGGCCAAGCCGCAGAACGCATTGCCGCCCGGTTGGACATGAAAAAACTGCTCAAGGGTTTTTGGCCCGTCAGCTAAGCGCGCCATCGCCGCGAGGGCGCGGCTCCCACAATTGAAGATCAGCGGCTCGATCGAGCGGCGCCTGCAAGCCAGGATGGGGCTTTACATCAACCGACGCTGCCGTCGGCCGAGCGGCGCAGCACGCGGCCGGGCAGTTGGCCTGTGTGCTCGGCGTGGTCGATCACCACCCTGCCATTGACCAGCACCGTGGTGCGCCCGCCTGCCGGATAGCGGTGGGGGTCTTCGTAGGTGGAGAGGTCCAAAAAGACATCGGGCTCGAACAGCGTCACATCGGCGGCCAGGCCTGGCCGCAGCAGGCCGCGATCGCGCAGTCGCAGGGCTCTGGCGGTCGCGCCCGTCATCTTGAAGATGGCCTGCGCCAAACTGGTGACCCGCTCGCGGTGCACATAGCGGCCAAGGACCCGGGGGAAGGTGCCGTAAAAGCGCGGATGCGGCATGCCCTGGCTGACGGTGCCGTAGTCGGCCACACAGTTGCCATCGGAGCCCACCAGCGCCTGCGGCGAGCGGATCAGGGTGCGCACATCGTCCTCTGAAATCGACGTCACCAGCACGCGGGTGGCGCCTCGGTCTTCGATCAGGTGATCGCACAGGGCATCGACCGGATCGATGCCGAGCTCGCGGGCCAGCTCGGCCAGGGTCTTGCCGGCGCGCTCGGGCAGGTGCGGCGTGATCGAGATGCGCACCGCATCCCACGACGCGATGCGGCCCCAGTTGTTCAGGCCGTCGCGGGCAATGTCTTGCCGGATGCGCTCGCGCGTGGCGCTTTGCCGCAAGCGCTCAATCATGGCCTCGACACCGCCTTCTTGCACCCACTGGGGCAAAATGTTTTTGAGCGGGTTGCTGCCGGCGGTGTAGGGATAGGCGTCGCAGTCGATGTCGGCGCCGGCATCGCGCGCCGCTTGCAGGCGCTCGAGCGCCAGGGCGGTCTGGCCCCAGTTGTCCATCCCTGAGCATTTGAAGTGCACCACCTGCACATGGACGCGGCAGGCGCGGGCCATCTCGATGGCCTCGTCAAGCGCAGCGAGCACGCCGTTGGATTCGTCGCGCAGGTGGGTGAAGTAGGCGGCCCGGTGCGGCTCGAGCTGGTGCACCAGTTGCAGCATTTCAGGCGCTTGCGCATAGGCGCCGGGCGGCGTGAACAGGCCGCTGGACAGGCCCAGCGCACCGGCTTGCAGCGCCTCTTCAAGCAGCGCCTGCATCTGGGCCATCTCGTCGGCTGTGGGCGCGCGCTGGGCCATGCCCATGGCCATCAGGCGCAGCGTGTTGTGGCCCACCAGCATGCCCGCGTTGACGGCGGTGGCCGGGAAGGTGTCAAGGTACTGGGCAAAACCCATGGGCCGAAAAGGCAGCCAGGGCGCGCTGGGATTGAGGTAGTCGGCCAGCAATTGCACCTTGTCCGGCAGGCAGGGCGCCACCGAGAAACCGCAGTGACCAATGATCTCGGTCGTCACGCCCTGGCGTAGCTTGCTCTCGGCCTTGGGGTTGATCGGCAAGGTGAAATCAGAATGGGTCTTGATGTCGATGAAGCCCGGCGCCACCACCATGCCGGTGGCATCGATCACCCGGTGGGCCTGAACGCCCAGGTCATGGCCGATGGCCAGCAGGCGTGCACCAGCAATGGCCACATCGGCCTGCACGCCGGGCGCGCCGCTGCCGTCATAGACCGTGCCGCCACGGATCAGGATGTCGCACTGCATGGGTCGCTGCGCTCAGTTCAGGGGCCCGAGGAACACCTCGCCCATGCAGCTGTCGGTCTGCGCATCGATCTGCTCGGGCCACAGACTGGGCTGGCTCGGCCAACTGCGACGTTGCTCGGCGGGGCGGGGCAGGCCGCTCCAGCCGATTTGCTCCATCTCCCAGTACAGCTGCACGGCGTTGCCGTCTGGGTCGCGCAGCCAGACGTGGTGGCCCAGGCCGGGGCTGAGCGCGGGCGGCAGATCGATGGGTGCATAGCCGGCCTGCGTCATGAAGTCCACCGCCGCGCGCAGCTGCGTGTAGCTGCCCAACTGCAGCCCAAAGCCCAGCAGGCTGCGGTTGTGGGTCATGCCCAGCGGCGCGCGCAGCGCCTCGGGGTAAATCGCCAGCGCGTGGTGCTCGGTGTTGGCGCGCAAAAAGTAGCAGCGCTGGCCCAGCACGTCGGCCTGCTCGGTCAGGGCCAGGCCCAGCGTGTCGGTGTAGTAGGCCAGCATGGCCTGCGCATCTTGCGCGAACAGGCGCACCGGGCCGACCTTGACGATCTTGAAGGGGCGCGCCAGCAGCACGCCGCCCACGTCAAAGCTCTCCTGCGCCTGCTCGCGGCGGCGGTGGCCGGCGTCCAGTGCAAGGCCTTGGGTGATCGCCTGGTTGACCTCGGCGTATTCGGAGCGGTGCGGCAGCTCGGGCGGCTGCATGTAGCGGATGCCGTGCAGCGCCATGGGTTTGGAATGCCCGCTCCAGCCGATCTGCTCGATGCCGTAATAAAGCTCGTTGATGTGGCCCTCGGGGTCGACCGGGTAGATGTGCCAGTTCGAGCCGGGCGTGTCGCGCCCCGAGCGCAGCACCTTTGACCCCCGGGACTCGAACCAGGGCAGGCCCTGCACCACTTCGCGCAGCGAGCCCACCTGCCAGGTCAGTTGGTTGACGTTGAGGTGAGGGTGCGCGCCGTAATGCGGGTTGCTCGCGTGCAAAGCCGCTTGCGGAAAGAGCACGAAGCTGTGGTGGTCGGTGCCGTGGCGCATGAAGCAGCCCACGCTTGGGCCGACCTGCGCCTTGAGAGCCTCGGGAATGCGCGGGCCAAAGTCAAGGTGGCCAGACACTTGGAGCCCGAGCAGGCGTTCGTAGAAATCGAGCGAGCGCTCGACCGATGCGACGTTGATGCCAAAGTGGCCCAACCGCCGCACCTGAAAGGGCCGGCCCAGGCGCAGCCCATCGACGGCATGGAGGGTTTTTTCGGTAGCCATAAATCTCCTGGTGGCAAGCGTGAAATCGCTGGACCGGGCGGGGGGTGCGATGCCTTATCCTACCGCTTTATCTTTGCCGGCTATCCGTCCATGACCTTGCAAACACGCTTTGAACCTCGCGGTGTAATTCCCGCTGTCTTGTTGCCGTTTTTTGAAGACTTTTCTATCGACGAGGCCAGCTTTCGTGCGCACCTGCGCGATGTGGCCGGCGTGGCCGGCATCAGCGCGCTGACCATCAACGCGCATTCGACCGAGGCGGCCTCGTGCACGTTCGAAGAGCAAAAGCGCGTGCTGGCCATCACGCGCGACGAGCTGGCGGG
>JBILGP010000328.1:0-3466 GCA_044350985.1 Polaromonas sp.
GTAGAAGCTGACCCAAAGGCCAAAGCGCTCGGAGAGCGAAATTTTTTCTTCCACCACCTCGCCAGGATGCACCTCGCCATCGGGCGTGTGCTTGTAAGACAGGTTCTCGCTCATGTACTCAGGCAGCAGATGGCGGCGGTTGCTGGTCGCGTAAATGAGCACATTGGGCGTGGCCGCTGCCACCGAGCCGTCAAGGATGGACTTGAGCGCCTTGTAGCCCGACTCGCCGTCTTCAAAGCTCAGGTCGTCGCAAAAGATCATGAACTTCTCGGGCCGTCCGCTGACCACCTCCACGATGTCGGGCAGGTCAGTCACGTCGTCCTTGTCGATTTCAATGAGCCGCAAGCCCCTGGAGGCATAAGTGTTCAGGCAGGCCTTGATCAAGGACGACTTGCCGGTACCACGCGCACCGGTGAGCAGGACGTTGTTAGCTGGCAGACCCTGCACGAACTGCTCGGTGTTGCGCTGGATCTTGGCCTTTTGATCGTCGATCTCCTTGAGGTCGTCCAGCGTGAGCGTCGACAGGTGCAGCACAGGCGCCAGCACGCCGTGGCCCGATGCCCTGCGGCGGTAACGCCAGGCCACGGCAGCGTTCCAATCGGGCGCGCGCAAAGGCTGGGGCAAGACGGTTTCGATGCGCTGCACCAGGGCTTGCACCTGGTCGATCAGCCCTTGCAGGTCACTCATCACTGGCTTTCTTCAAGACCATCGGGCCGCCGCTTAGCTGCGGTAGTCGGCATTGATCTTGACGTAGTCGTAGGAAAAATCACAGGTCCAGACCGTGTCACTGGCCGCACCGCGGCCGAGCACCACACGCACCGTGATCTCGCTTTGCTTCATCACGCGCTGGCCATCGGCCTCCTGGTACTGCGCATGACGACCACCGCGGCTGGCCACCTGCACATCGTCAAGGTACAGGTCGATGCAGCGCTGATCGAGGTCGGCAATGCCCGCATAGCCCACGGCCGCCAAAATGCGCCCGAGGTTGGGATCGCTGGCAAAAAAAGCGGTCTTGACCAGGGGCGAATGGCCGATGGCGTAGGCGACCTGGCGGCACTCCTGGGCATCGCGCCCGCCCTCGACGCGCACGGTGATGAATTTGGTGGCGCCCTCGCCGTCGCGCACGATGGCCTGGGCCAGCCAGCGCGCCACCTCCATCATGGCCGTGCGCAGCGCCTGGGCCTGCGGCGACTGCCAGGAGCTGATCGTCGCGTGTCCGGCCTTTTGCGTGGCCGCGACCACGAAGGAGTCGTTGGTGGAGGTGTCGCCGTCGACCGTGATGCGGTTGAACGAGGCTTCGGCCAGCTCATGGGCCAAGCCGGCCATGAGCTCGGGCGCAATGCAGGCGTCGGTGGCCATAAAGCCCAGCATGGTGGCCATATTGGGTCGGATCATGCCGGCGCCCTTGCTGATGCCGGTGATGGTGACCGTGCGCCCGTCGATCTGCACGCGGCGCGAGCAGGCTTTGGGCACGGTGTCGGTGGTCATGATGGCCTGGGCCGCCTGGTCCCACTGCTGAGCCTGCGCCGCCGCGATCGCAGCGGGCAAACCGGCGATCACCCGCTCGCTGGGCAGCGTCTCCATGATCACGCCGGTGGAAAAAGGCAGCACCTGCTCGGGCGCCAGGCCCAGTTGCGCGGCCAGCGCCTGACAGCAGGCACGGGCGCGCGCCAGGCCATCCTCGCCGGTGCCCGCATTGGCGTTACCGGTGTTGATGAGCAAGGCCCGAATGGCCGAGCCGCTGGCCAGGTGCTGACGACAAATTTGCACCGGCGCGGCGCAAAAACGGTTTTGCGTGAACACCGCGCCGACCGCACTGCCCTCGTCGAGCAGCATGAGCGCCAGGTCCTTGCGTGCGGCCTTGCGCACGCCCGCCTCGGTGATGCCCCAGCGCACGCCGGGCACGGCAAACAATTGATCGGCCGGTGTGGCCACCAGGTTGACGCTCATGCGATGACTCCAGCTTGATAAGGGCGCAGCGGCGCAGGGGCGCCGCTCAACTCAGACGGCCGTGGCACTGCTTGTACTTCTTGCCCGAGCCGCAGGGGCAAGGGTCGTTGCGTCCGACGCGCGGCACCGACTGGCTCTCCAGAAAGGCTTGCAGCCGAGCGGCGTCTTCGGAGCTCACCTGCGGCTCGCCGTTTTCGTCGGGGGCCGAATAGGTGACGTTGCTGACCTGCTCGCCACGCTCCTCGATCTGGGCCGCAGCTTGGTCGAGCTGCTCGCGCGACTGCACCTGCACCGTCATCAGCACCCGGGTGACCTCGTTGCGCACGCTGTCGAGCAGTTGCGAAAACAGCTCGAAGGCCTCGCGCTTGTACTCTTGCTTGGGCTGCTTCTGGGCATAGCCGCGCAGGTGGATGCCCTGGCGCAGATAGTCCAGCGCACTGAGGTGCTCGCGCCAGTGGGTGTCGATGGTTTGCAGCAGCACCATGCGCTGGAACTGCACGAAGTTTTCTTCGCCAATTTGCTCCACCTTGGCGGCAAACGCCGCATGGGCGGCCTGCACCACCTTGGCCACGACGTCTTCGTCGCTCACCGAGGTCTCGTCGGCCAATTGCTGACGCAGGGGCAAGTCGATCTGCCACGACTCGGCCAGCACCCGCTCCAGGCCCTCAAGGTCCCACTGCTCCTCCACGCTTTCTGGCGGCACATGCTGGCGCGCCAGATCGGTAAAGCAGCCTTCACGCAAAGCCGTGATCTGCTCGGACAGGCCGGCCGCATCCATGATGTCGTTGCGCTGCTGGTAGATGACCTTGCGCTGGTCGTTGGCCACATCGTCGTACTCGAGCAGCTGCTTGCGCATGTCGAAGTTGCGCGCCTCGACCTTGCGCTGGGCCGACTCGATGCTGCGCGTGACGATGCCCGCCTCGATCGCCTCGCCCTCGGGCATCTTGAGCCGGTCCATGATGGCCTTGACCCGCTCGCCAGCAAAAATGCGCATGAGCGGATCGTCCAGGCTGAGGTAAAACCGGGATGAGCCAGGGTCGCCCTGACGGCCGGAGCGGCCACGCAGCTGGTTGTCGATGCGCCGCGACTCGTGGCGCTCGGTGGCGATGATGCGCAGGCCGCCCTGGGCCTTGACCCGTTCATGGTCGGCCGACCAGCCCTCGCGCAGCTCGGTGATGCGGGCCTGCCGCGCGGCTTCATCCAAGGCTTGGTCGGCCTCGATCGCCTCGACCATTTTTTCGACATTGCCGCCCAGCACGATGTCGGTGCCGCGGCCGGCCATGTTGGTGGCAATCGTGATCATGCCCGAGCGCCCGGCCTGCGCCACGATATCGGCCTCGCGCGCGTGCTGCTTGGCATTGAGCACCTGGTGCGGCAGCTTGGCCTGATCGAGCAGCTTGTCGATGATCTCGGAGTTCTCGATCGAGGTCGTGCCCACCAGCACCGGTTGGCCGCGCTCGTGGCAATCCCGGATGTCGGCGATGGCGGCCGCATATTTTTCAGCGGTGGTCTTGTA
>JBILGP010000329.1:0-3450 GCA_044350985.1 Polaromonas sp.
AGGCCCAGGGCCATGGCAGCCATCGAGGTGGCCATGCCCCAGGCATTGGCCAGGCGCCTGCGGCGGTACAGATCCGGATTCATATTGCTGGCCATCTCAAAACCCCTTGGCCTTCTCGGCCCGACTGATCATGAGCTTGGCCAAGGCCAGCACCACGAAGGTGATGACAAAGAGCAAGAAGCCCAGCGCGAACAGGGAAGACATGTGAAAGTCGGTTGCTTCGCCAAACTCGTTGGCCAGGGTCGAGGCGATCGAGGTGCCCGGCGAAAACAGGGAAGTCGGCAAGCGGTTGGCATTGCCAATCACGAAGGTCACCGCCATGGTCTCACCCAGGGCCCGGCCCAGGCCGAGCATGATGCCGCCGATCACGCCCTTTTGGGTGTAGGGGAGCACCACCTTGCGCACCACCTCCCAGGTGGTGCAGCCCAGACCGTAGGCCGACTCGCGCAAGATGGGGGGCGTGA
This sequence comes from Polaromonas sp., assembly GCA_044350985.1. GTDB lineage: Bacteria > Pseudomonadota > Gammaproteobacteria > Burkholderiales > Burkholderiaceae_C > Polaromonas. The sequence continues at coordinate 465 of JBILGP010000329.1, forward strand.
TCTCGAACACATCGCGCATCACCGCTGCCACAAACGGCAGCGCCATAAAGGCCAGCACAATGCCCGCCGCCAAAATGCCCATGCCGTTGGGCGCCCCGCCAAACAAGACCCCAATGATAGGCATGCCGCTCAACAGCTCGCGCAGGGGCACTTGGATGTAGTCAGCAAAAAGGGGCGCAAACACAAAGAGGCCGAACATGCCGTAAATAATGGACGGCACGGCTGCCAGCAATTCGATGGCCGTGCCCAGGGGCCGGCGCAACCAAACCGGGCAGGTCTCGGTAAGAAAGACCGCAATACCAAAGGCCAGCGGCACCGCCATCAGCATGGCCAAACCAGCGCTGGCCAGCGTGCCGACAATCGCGATGGCCGCGCCAAACTCGCTGTTGATGATGTCCCACTCCACGTACCAGAGAAAGCGCAGGCCGAACTTCTGGAAGGTGGGCCAGGCGTTGATAAAGAGCGAGACGATGATGCCAGCCAGCGCCACCAACACCAGCAGCGAAAACAGCTGCGTCAGGCGGTGAAAGATCCCGTCCTGCAGCCTCTGCCGCTTGACCAGGGCCAGCATGTGCTCACCTGATCGCTCCGATTGCTCTTGACTGGTTTGCATCTCGAGACCCATACGCCGAAAACGTCAAACAAAACAGAAAGCCGCCGACTCAAGGTGTGGCCGGCGGCTCGCTGCTCCTCCCTAAAGCGCGCTCAGCGCTGAATCTGATTCCAAACCCGGGCGCGGATCTGGTCGGTCAGGCTGTCGGGCAGCGCAACGTAGTCCAGGTCTGCGGCCATCTTCTTGCCGTTTCTGAAGGCCCAGTCAAAGAACTTCAGGGCTTCGTTGGAAGCGGCCCGATCGGCCGGCGCTTTGTACATGAGGATGAAAGACGCAGTGCTGACGGGCCAGCTGTTGGCGCCCTTGGCATTGACCATGGACACACCCATGCCCGGCACGCTGAACCAGTCGGCACCGGCCGCGGCTGCGGCAAACGTCAGGTCATCGGGGCTGACCCAACGACCATCGGCGTTTTGCATCTGCATGAAGTTCATATTGTTCTTCTTGACATAAGCATACTCAACATAACCGATCGAGCCCTTGATGCGGTTGACGTTGGCGGCCACACCCTCGTTGCCCTTTCCGCCGACCGAGGTCGGCGCGGGCCACTTGACGGCGGCGCCCTTGCCCACGCTGGAAGCCCAGTCGGGGCTCACAGCGGTAAGGTAGTCGGTCCAGTTGAAGGTCGTGCCCGAGCCGTCGGCGCGATGCACAATGGTGATGAGCTCATTGGGCAGACTCTTGCCGGGGTTGAGCGCGGCAAACTTCGGGTCGTTCCATCGGCTGATCTTGCCCATGAACATCTCGGCCAGGATCGGGCCGGTCACGCGCAGCTCGCCGGGCTTGAAGCCGTCGAGGTTGATCACCGGCACCGTGCCGCCGATGATGGCGGGAAACTGCACCATGGCGTCGCGGTCGAGCTCGGCACCGGGCACTGGCGCATCGGTGGCGCCGAAGGTGACCGTTCTGGCACGAATTTGGCGAATGCCGCCTGATGAGCCAATCGACTGGTAGTTCAGGCCGGTTCCCGTAGCGGCCTTGTAGGCTTCGGCCCACTTGGCGTAGACCGGGAAGGGGAAGGTGGCACCGGCGCCGGTGATATCGGCAGCCCAGCTGGTGACGGCAACGACGCTCAGGCCGAGACCGGCAATAAGGGACTTCAATTTGCGCATGAGAGCTCCTGGATAGGTCAAAAAATTCAAAACAGACAGCGTTAGAGATCTTTGAGACAGGACTCTATCTTTCAAATGTGACATTTTCGTGTCACACAACACCCCGGCTCGCGGCCAGACTGATGCCGCATCTGATGCCGAACTTGTCATTAAAAATTCATATTTATGTCACACTGACGCCATACCATCCACGGTCTCCAATCAAATCAAAGCTACCGCTTGGCCATCGCGTGCTGTTTTTTTCTCACCTACGGCATCTGGCGGCCAACGCATCCCGACCTGACCCATGCAAGACGGAACCCGGCTGGCCGCCGTAGACCTCGGCTCCAACAGTTTCAGGCTGGAAATCGGCCTGCTCGACCACGGCTTGGTCAGACGCACCGACTACCTCAAGGAAACAGTGCGCCAGGGTGGCGGCTTGGACAGCCAGCGCAATTTGTCGCAAGAGGCGATGCAGCGCGGCTGGGACTGCTTGGCCCGCTTTGCCGAGCGGCTGGCGGGCTTCAAGAAAACACAGGTGCGTGTGGTGGCCACGCAGACGCTGCGCGAGGCGCGCAACCGCGATGAGTTTCTGGTCAAGGCCAGGCAGATCCTGGGCTTTCCGATCGACGTCATCCCCGGGCGCGAAGAGGCCCGGCTGATCTACCTGGGCGTGGCCCATCTGTTGCCGCACAGCCAGGAGCGCCGCCTGGTCATCGACATCGGCGGGCGCTCGACCGAGATGATCCTGGGCCAGCACCTGCAAGCGCAGACCCTGGAGTCGTGGCGCGTGGGCAGCGTCACCTGGTCGATGAAGTACTTCCCCGACGGCCAACTGACCGCTCAAGCCTTCGAGATGGCCGAAGTGGCGGCCAAGGCGGTGCTGGAAGAGGCACTGCCCGCCTTTGCAAACGACCAGTGGGACTGCGCCTACGGCTCGTCGGGGACGGTCAATGCCGTCGCCGATGCACTGCAAGCGGCCGGCTGGCCCGGTGGCGTCATCAGCCAGGAGTCGCTGGATTGGCTGCTCGAGATGCTGCTGCAAGCCCAGCACATCGACCGCATCCGGATCGATGGCCTCAAAGACGACCGCAGAGCGGTCATCGGCGGCGGCGTCAGTGTGCTGCGGGCGATTTTCAGCCTGCTCGAGATCAAGGAGCTCAAGCCGGCAGAAGGGGCGCTGCGCCACGGGGTGCTCTACGACCTGCTCGATCGGCAAGATGAGCAAACCGACTTGCGCGCCCGCACGGTCGAGCGCCTGATGCGCAAGTTTGAGGTCGAT
>JBILGP010000330.1:0-3446 GCA_044350985.1 Polaromonas sp.
CTGGCCCTTGGCAGTGATGAGCATGTCGCACACCATGCACAGCCGATCGACCTCAGGGTTGAGCGAGCACAGCCCGTTGGAGAGCTTTTCGGGCAGCATCGGAATCACCCGGCGCGGAAAGTACACGCTGGTGGCGCGGTCGTAGGCGTCGATGTCGATCGCGCTGCCGGTCTCGACATAGGCGCTCACATCGGCAATGGCCACCAGCAAACGCCAGCCCTTGCCCCGCCCTACCCGAGCGCTCTCGCAGTACACCGCATCGTCGAAATCGCGGGCATCCTCGCCGTCGATGGTCACCAGAGCCACGTCAGTCAGATCGACCCGATCGCGCCGGTCGGCCGCCCGCACCCCATCGGGCAGAGTCCGAGCCAGAGCCAGCGCCTGGTCACTGAAAGCGTGCGGCACGCCGTACTTGCGCACCGCAATCTCGATCTCCATCCCTGGATCGTCAATCTCGCCGAGCACCTCCTTGACCCGTCCCACCGGCTGACCGAACAACGCCGGCGGCTCGGTCAACTCGACCACCACCACCTGACCGGTGCGGGCCGCGCCAATGGCATGCTTGGGAATCAGGACGTCCTGCCCGTAACGCTTGTCCTCCGGGGCCACGAGCCAGACGCCGCCTTCTTGCAGCAAACGCCCGATGATCGGATGGGGCGAGCGCTCCATGATCTCGGTGACGCGCCCCTCGGGCCTGCCCTTGCGGTCGTAACGCACCACGCGGGCCTTGACCCGGTCCTTGTGCAAGACGGCACGCATCTCGTTAGGCGGCAGATACAGATCGGGCTGACCATCGTCGCGCTGCACGAAACCGTGACCGTCGCGGTGGCCGAAAACCGTTCCTTCAAATTCGGTCAGCAGACTCGATGGGGCGCTGGCCGTTGCATGTGTGGTCTTGATGGGCGTGCTCTCTTGAAACCGGCTCGGCCGGCGTGGTCGGGACTGCGGTGGGTCCAGAAAATTTCATCTCGGCCAGCGAAATCCGCTGCCCAAATGGTACACTGCTGAGTGTTGCCCAGGTGGCGGAATTGGTAGACGCACTAGTTTCAGGTACTAGCGCTGAGAGGCGTGGAGGTTCGAGTCCTCTCCTGGGCACCAAAACATACTCTTGAGCTTTGCCAAGAAGAACAAGAGCAAGAAGAACAAGAAAAAATCCAAAAAGCCGCTGCACACGCAGCGGCTTTTTTTTGCGCTATGCACCGAGCGACCAGCGCCGGTGCTCAGGCTCACTCAGGCTCAGATAGGCAGGCCAATCAGGTCATGACCTTCGGCGCCGACGATGCGCGCCCGGGTGAACTCTCCGGCCTTGAGGGTCTTGCTGATCTTTTCGGGCGGCAGCAGGCGCACCAGCCCATCGATCTCGGGCGCATCGGCATAGCTGCGGCCGACTGCCCCCTTGCGGCCCAGCGAGGGCGCCGAATCCACAAGAACTTGCATGGTCGCGCCCACGCGCTCGCGCAGCTTGCGCGTCGACACCTCTTCGGCCACCGCCATGAACCGCGCCCGGCGCTCCTCGCGCACGGCCTGCGGCAGTGCGTCGGGCAATTCATTGGCGGCCGCTCCCTGCACCGCGCTGTAGGCAAAGCAGCCGGCCCGATCGATGCGCGCCTGGCGCATGAAGTCGAGCAAGTGCTCGAACTCTTCCTCGGTTTCCCCGGGAAATCCTGCAATGAAGGTGCTGCGCACCACCAGTTGCGGGCAGCGCTCGCGCCAACGCGCCAGCCGCTCAAGGTTGCGCTCGCCGCTGGCCGGACGCTTCATGCGGCGCAGCACGTCCGGATGGCTGTGCTGAAACGGCACATCCAGATAGGGCAGCACCAAACCATCGGCCATCAACGGGACGATCTCGTCAACGCTCGGATAAGGGTAGACGTAGTGCAGCCGCACCCAGGCGCCGTGCGGCGCAGCCAACTCGCCCAAGGCGCGCACCAATTCCAAGGTCCGGGTCTTGATCGGCTTGCCGTCCCAGAAACCGGTGCGGTACTGCACATCCACGCCATAGGCCGACGTGTCCTGGCTGATCACCAGCAACTCCTTGACTCCACCTTCAAACAAGGCCTGTGCCTCTTTAAGCACATCGCCGATTGGGCGTGAAACCAGGTCGCCACGCATGGAGGGGATGATGCAAAAGGTACAGCGGTGGTTGCAACCCTCGCTGATCTTGAGATAGGCATAGTGCCGCGGCGTGAGCTTGATGCCGGCGGCCCCAAACGTCTGCGGCACCAGATCGACAAAGGGGTCGTGCGGTTTGGGCAGGTTTTGATGCACCGCATCCATCACCTCCTGCGTGGCGTGCGGACCAGTGACGGCCAGCACGCTCGGGTGCAAGCTCTTGACCAGATTGCCACCGCCTTCGGCCGTCTTGGCGCCCAGGCAGCCCGTCACAATGACGCGGCCGTTGTCCGCCAGCGCCTGGCCTATGGTCTCCAGACTCTCCTGCACCGCCTCGTCGATGAAGCCACAGGTGTTGACGATGACCAGATCGGCGCCCTCGTAGGTTTTGGAGGTCTGGTAGCCCTCGGCGCTGAGCCGCGTGAGGATGAGCTCGGAGTCGGTCAGGGCTTTGGGGCAGCCCAGGCTGACAAAGCCCACACGGGGCGCTGCCTGGCCGCGGGTCGGCGCAGTCGGTGGAATCAAGGTGGACATGTATTGATTGTCTCAGAGGCGCGACTCGCGCCAGCCTAGAAGGCGGTGTGGCTTTGGGTCGACAATCCATGTCCAACCCACACGGAGCCTGAACATGATCCTGGAAATTGCAGACATCCGCATCCAGCCCGGCCAGCAAGCGCCGTTCGAAGCGGCCATTCAAGAGGCCACCGCGCAGGTGCTGGCCCAGGCCAAGGGCTGCCGAGGCTACAAGGTCCACCGCAGCCAGGAGTCGCCCGAGCGCTACGTCCTGCAAGTCGTGTGGGACCGCCTCGAAGACCACACGGTGGGCTTTCGCCAGTCGCCGGCCTTCGCCCAGTGGCGGGCCTTGATCGGTCCGTTCTTTGCGGCGCCGCCAACGGTCGAACACTTTGAGGCCCTCACCGCATCGCTGTGAGTGCCTCGCCAGGGGCAAGCCACAAAGTGGCGATGGCTTAAGGGGCGCTGCGGCCAGTCTTCTCGTGCGCGGCCACCAGCTTGGAGAGCAGAGCGAGCAACTGTTGGCGCTCATCGCCCTGCAGCGGCGCCATCAGGCGGCGCTGCGTTCGGCTGGCGGTGCGCTTGAGCTGCAGCGCCACCTCGCGGCCCTCGGGCGTGATCCAAAGGCGCTTGCGCCTGCGATCGAGCGCATCGGCCTGCCGGCGCACCCAGCCCTTGGCTTCCAGGCGGCCAATGACCGAGCCCGAGGTGGCGGCATCAAAGGCCACGCGCCCCGACAGCGACACCTGATCCTGACCGGGCTCGTCCATCAGGGCGTTGAGCACGGCAAACTGCACCGGCGTGACGTCAAAGCCCTGCGC
>JBILGP010000331.1:0-3436 GCA_044350985.1 Polaromonas sp.
CGCGACCAGCACATGGGTCGGCGGGGTGAATCGCCACTGACCGGTTTTTTCCATGTAGACATACTGATCGTGCAGGTCCATGGCCAGCGACTGGCTGTTGCCGGCGCAGCCATCGAGGATGTCCTTGCGCAAGAACACAAAGCCCATGCCCGGCACGCCCTCCAGGCATTTGCCGCTGGCAGCGATCAGGGCGTCAAAGCGCACCTTGCGCGCATCGATCTCGAGCGCCGCAAACGAGCTCATTGCATCGACGATCAGACCGCGTCCATGGCGAGCGCAGACATCGGCCACCGCTTGGAGCGGGTTGTGCACGCCCGCGCCGGTTTCGCAATGGATCATCACCACATGGGTGATGCTGGGGTCGGCGGTCAGCATCTCGTCCAGGACCTTCGGCGAGACAGCCTCGGACTCGTCAAACGCCACCACGGTGGTCTTGCGCCCCATCAGCCCCGTCAGCTTGGCCGCACGCTTGCAATATGCGCCGTTGTCGAGCACCAGCACATGGCCCTGGCGCGGCACGACGGTGGCCACCGCCGCCTCGACGCTGAAGGTGCCGCTGCCCTGCAGAGGCACCACGGTGTGCGTCTCGTGTCCGCTGATGATATCCAGCAGCGAGCGGCGCACCCGGGCGGTGACGGCAATGAAGTCACTGTCCCAGGACCCCCAATCGCGCAGCATCGCCACCTTGGTGCGCAGCGTGGTGGTCAAAGGACCGGGGGTCAGCAAGATGGCTTCGCGATGGGCCGTGTTCATGGTGGGCTGGGCTCCTGGGCAGTCGGTGTGCGTGATGGGCGAGATGGATAGGCGCTTGTCGGATCAAGGGCGCCGCCAGGCCTGGGTGCGCCGACCCGCCCAGGCCCCGAGCAGCGCAAACAATGCGGTGGCCAGCGCCGAGATGGCCGCAATCAGCACCGCCATGGCCGCGGCAGCACCGATGTCACCGGCCTCGTCGAGGTTGAGAATGGCGATAGAGGCCACCTTGGTTTCGGGCGAGTACAGAAACACCACGGCCGAAATCGTGGTCATGGCGTTGATGAAAAAGTAGCGTGCGATATCGATCAGGGCCGGCGTGCATATGGGCACCGTCACACGCCAGAAGGTCTTGTAAAACGGCACCTTGAGCGAGGCGCTGACCGCTTCGAACTCGGCGTCGAGCGACTTGAGCGCCGTCACCGCCGTCAGATGCCCCGTGGTGTAGAAATGCACGATGGTGCACAGGGTCAGCAGGGTCAGCGTGTGGTACAGCCCATGCAGCGGATTGCCCGGCATGTTGAAGAAAAAGATGTAGCCCAGCCCGAGCACCAGGCCGGGCACGGCCATGGGCAAGATGGCCAGTGCCTGCACCGGCGCGCGCAAGCCGTCCAGGCCGCGGGTTTTTTCCAGCAGGTAGGCCGAGGTGAACACCAGCACCGTGCCAAACAGCGCGGTGCCACCGGCCATTTTCAGGCTGTTGATGAAGCCTTCGCCAACATCGCCATCAACCAGACCGAGCCGGTAGTGGTGCAGCGAGGGGCTGAGGTTGTAGGGCCAGAAGCTGGCAAAGCTGGCAAAGATGGCCATGCCCAGCATGGCCAGCATCAGCGCCGACACCAACAGGCAGTACAGCAGCAAGGCGCGGTCGCGCCAGCGCGCAGGCTTGGGCCGCAGGGCCACGGCGCGCGCCGTCAGCATGGCCGTCTGGCGCCGGCTGACGTAGCGGTCGACCGCGAAGCTGAGCACCGCCGGCGACAGCAGCAGCAAGGCCACCACCGCGCCCTTGGCAAAGTCCTGCTGACCAATAACCAGCTTGAAGATGTCGGTGGCCATCATGTTGAAGTTGCCACCAATGACCTTGGGGATGCCAAAGTCGGTGACCACCAGGGTAAAGCTCACCAGGGCGGCCGAGATCAGGCCGTACTTGGCACCGGGCAAGGTGATGGTGAAGAACTGCCGCACCGCGCCCGTGCCCAGCGCATCGGCGGCCTCGTACAGGCGTGCGTCGGCCAGGGTCAGTGCGGTCACCAGAATCATCACCGCATGCGGAAAGACGGCAAAGCACTCAGCAATCACCACGCCCACCGGCCCGTAGATTTGCGCCACACCCAATGCAGACAAAAACTCCTTGAGCACGCCTTGGTTGCCAAACCAGTAAATCAGCGAGATGGCCGACAGCAAGGACGGCGCCAGCAGCGGAATCAGGCTGATCGAGCGAAACAGCCCAGACAGTGGGATGCACGATCGCACCAGGGCGTAGGCAAATACAAAGGCCATCGGCACCACGATCACGGTGACCAGGGCCGAGACCCACACGCTGTTCCACAAGCTATTGAGCAAGGTGGGGGTTTGCACATAGGCCCAAAAATTGGCCAGCCCCGCCCAGTTGCCCTCAGAGTCCTCAAGCGCCTGCATCAAGATGGCCAGCAAGGGCGCGGCCAGAAAGGCGAGCATGAGCAGCAAAACGGCCGCAAGCACCGCACGACCGATCCAGTCGCTCCAGTGGGCTTTTTGCCGCACGGGGGTCAGGGCCAGTTCGCTCATATGGGCCCGAGGCCTCAGTAGATCTTGATGCGCTCAGGCATCAGGGTCAAGACCAGGTCCGAGCCTTCGCGCAGCCCCTGCTCGCTCAGGAAGTTCAGCGACAGATCGACCACCAGGGGCTTGTCGCTGATCTGCGGCGCATCGACCTGCACATGGCAAAAGGCGCCGAGAAACTCGATCTTGACGATGCGCGCGTCCACCTGCGGACCGCCAGCGGCGGCCGCCCGCACCAAAATGTCTTCGGGCCTGAGGTAAACCTTGACGGCGCCGCTGCGCCCTTGCGCTGCGCCCACCTGGGCCAGGCTCAGCTGCCCCAGTCGCAACACGCCAGCTTCGATCTGGCCGGGCAGCACATTGACTTTGCCGACAAAGTCGGCCACGAAGCTGCTGGCCGGCTCGCGGTAGATCGCCAGCGGCGTGCCCACCTGCTCGATCACGCCGTGGTTCATGACCACGATGCGGTCGGCCATGCTCAGCGCCTCCTCCTGGTCATGGGTGACCATGATGGTGGTCACGCCCAGTTGCTGCTGCAGCGACCGGATCTCCTGGCGCAGGCGCACCCGCTCGAGCGCATCGAGCGCCGACAGCGGCTCGTCGAGCAGCAGCAAGCCCGGCTGCATGGCCAGCGCCCGCGCCAGCGCGATGCGCTGCTGCTGGCCGCCCGAGAGCTGGCTGGGAAACTTGCCGCCACTGCCCGGCAGCCCGACCAGCGCAATCAACTCCTGCACCCTCTCGCGGATCTGCGCAGCGGGCAGGCGGCGGTTGACCAGGCCGTAGCCGACGTTGTCGGCCACGCTCAGATTGGGGAAGAGCGCATAGCTCTGGAACACGATGCCGTAATCGCGGTCGGCAGGCGGCAGGCGCGAAATGTCCCGGCCGGCTTGCTCAACGCTGCCCTGGGTCTGCACCTCCAGGCCGG
>JBILGP010000332.1:0-3433 GCA_044350985.1 Polaromonas sp.
GCAATCTGGCTGACCTGCTACCCCCACATCATGGTCGAGTGGTATCCGCACGTGCTGGTGGTCAGCAGCTTGCATCCGCGGGGGCCCAACAAGACGCTCAACCTGATCGAGTTCTACTACCCCGAAGAAATCTGCGCCTTCGAGCGCGAATTCGTCGAGGCGCAGCAGGCCGCCTATATGGAAACCTGCGTCGAAGACGACGAAATCGCGCAGCGCATGGATGCCGGCCGCCTGGCCCTGCTGGAGCGTGGCGACGATGAGTTCGGCCCCTACCAGAGCCCCATGGAAGACGGCATGCAGCACTTTCACGAGTGGTATCGGCGCGAAATGGGCGCCACCAAAACCACCCAGAGCATTTGAGCGGCGACCCGCCCAGCGTCTCATCGCGGGGCGCCCTGTGGATGCTGCTGGGCTCGCTCGCGTTTGCCACCATGGGCGTGTGCGTCAAGTACGCCAGCGAACACTTTCATGCGGCCGAAATGGTGTTCTACCGAGGCGTGATCAGCGCGCTCATCATGGCTGCCGCCTTGCGCCTGCGCCGGATGACCTGGCGCACCCAGGTGCCGGCGGCCCATGCTTGGCGCAGCGTCACGGGCGTGGCTTCGCTGATGGCCTGGTATGTGGCGATTGCCGCCTTACCACTGGCCACCGCCATCACCCTGAACTACATGAGCAGCGTCTGGGTTGGCGCTTTCCTCGTCGGCAGCCAATGGCTGCTGGGCAGATCGAGCGCGCCGCGGCAAGGCCCCCTCGTACTGGCCGTGCTGGCCGGCTTTGCCGGCGTGATCATGGTGCTGCGGCCGGCCCTGGAGCACCAGCAGTTGTTTGCCGGGCTGATCGGCCTGATGTCGGGTCTGCTCTCGGCGCTGGCCTATTTGCAAGTGAGCACGCTGGGCCGAATGGGCGAGCCTGACGAGCGCACGGTGATGTTCTTCGGGCTGGCATGCGCGGTGTGTGGCGGCCTGAGCAGCGCCGTTCTCAACTTCTCCAGCCTGGCCACGGACGCTGCGCTGTGGCTGTTACCCATGGGCGTGCTGGCGACGATCGGACAATGGTGCATGACCCGCGCCTACCGGCAAGGCGCCACCTTGGTGGTGGCCAACCTGCAGTACAGTGGCATCGTTTTCGGCGCCTTCTACAGCCTGCTGCTGTTCGGTGACCAAATCCCGCTCATCGGGTGGCTGGGCATGATGCTCATCACCGCCAGCGGCGTGCTGGCCACTGTTCTGCGCGAGCGCGAGGTCGCCCCGAACTTCGACACCTGAAGACCACCATGTACACCACACTGATCACCGCTGACGAACTGCGCCAACTCATGCAGCAGAGCCACGCCTTGCAGGTCTTTGACTGCAGCTTCGAGCTGATGGAGTCCAAAGCCGGACGCGAGCAGTATGAAAAGGTGCACATCGCCGGGGCGCACCATGCCGATCTGGATACGGCACTGAGCGACAAACGAGCCGGCGCTGCGACGGCCAGCGGCGGCCGTCACCCGCTGCCCACGCCCGAGCACTTTGCCCAGTGGCTCACCAGCGTCGGCGTCAATGACCAGACACAGGTGGTGGTCTACGACCGTCAAAACAGCGCATTTTGCGGCCGGCTTTGGTGGATGCTCAAGTGGGTGGGGCATGAAGCCGTGGCCGTGCTCGATGGCGGCCTGGCGGCCTGGCAAGGTGCCGGCGGCGCGGTCGAAGCCGGCGCCGGGCCTGCTGCTGCGGCGGCAAAGCCGCCCTTTGAGCCGACGGCAGCCAAAGCACGCCTGCTGACGGTCGAGCAAGTCGCTCAGGGCCTGGGGCAGTCTGGCCAAACACTGATCGATGCGCGTGCCGAGGCCCGCTATCGGGGCGAAGTCGAGCCGCTCGACCCGGTAGCAGGACATATTCCGGGTGCGCTCAACCGCCCGCTGGGCCTGAACATGCTGCCCGACGGGCACTTCAAACCGGCCGAGCAACTGCGCCAGGAATTTCAGGCCTTGCTCGGCCAGCGCGATCCGGCCAGCGTGGTGCACCAGTGCGGCAGCGGCGTCAGCGCCAACGTCAACCTGCTGGCCATGGAAATCGCCGGCCTCAGCCGCGCGCCGCTGTTTGCTGGCAGTTGGAGCCAGTGGTGCAGCGACCCGGCGCGTCCGGTGGCCAAAGGCTGAACTCGCACGCGCAGGGCCTGCCCACTTACATGCCGCCCTGGAAGTTACCGGGGTCGTAAGGCGTGTAGGTCAGCCAGCGCGCAGAAGGCAGGGAGCGCGCATCAGCCAGATGCTGCTCGTGAGCCGGTGCCATCTTGCTGGCCCAAGAACGGACATCTGGATCTCGCGCCAGCCGGCTGGCATCGCGAAACAACTTGATGTTTTGCCGGTGCGCCCGCAAACCCACGCGCTGAAAATACTCTCGATCAAACTCTTCGCCGCTGAGGGCCTGCAAGCGATCGAGCTCGCGCTGGCGCAGCATGCCCAGCGTGTTGGGCAGCACAAGTCCCTTGGCTTGTGCCAGCGCGTTCAGCTGCTGCTGAACCTCCGTGTGCAGGCCCACCATCTTGGTCGCATAGGCCTTGAGATCATCGGCGGTGGTTCTTTCCATGGCCAGGCGGCTCATTTCGAACTCGAAGAGCTCATCGGCCGCAGCGCGCAGCAAAAACGTACGGTCACCCGATGTCAAGGCCGAGGTCTTGCTTGTCAAGGCCGGGGAGGAGCCGTAGGCCGAGGAGGTATCGCTTTGCGCCCGGACGGGCGCTGCACCGATGACCAAGGCCAAGCTGGCCAGCGCCAAGGCGGCGCGTCGATAGCTGATGCGTGTCATTTGATTTTCCTTTTCACGGTCGGACAAAAATGGCGTCGGCACTTAGGCCCTCCGGCATCACCCGAAACAGCCCGGCTCACGCCGCCGAAAGCCATCTTGCGCCGAGGGATATCGCCGCCCTGGCGGTCAAGTTCGCAGGCAGCTGTCGGCGCGCACCGCAGGGAGCCTGTGCCACCCTCGCACGAGCCGCGACCGCGGCATCGCAGCGACCTGTAGGAGCGCCGCCCTCGGCGCGATGGGGCCTCAAACAAGCTGCACGCTTGATCCAAAGCTCCATCGCCGCGAGGGCGCGGCTCCCACAGGAGGGGGGCCGCGGAAGACTCAGTGCGCGTGACCGCTGTGGGCGATGTGCGCAGCAACGCTCACCAGGGTCAGTCCCAGGGCCAGCCAGAACAGCTGGGCACCGGTCTGCCGAAGGGTGAGCTTTTTCTGCAGCTGCGGGATCAGATCGGCCAGCGCCACATACATGAAGCTGCTGGCTGCAACGACCAGAAAATACGGCAGGTGGTCATGCAGCTGGTCGACCAAGAAAAAGCCGATCACGCCGCCGAGCGTCGTCACCGAGCCAGCCATCGAAACCTTGATGATGGCCGCGCGGCGGTTCTGACTGGTGGCACGAACCACGGCCAGGTCGCCCATATGGT
>JBILGP010000333.1:0-3426 GCA_044350985.1 Polaromonas sp.
GATCGATCCGCGTCGGATCGGGGCAGCCGGGCACTCCTACGGGGCGCTGACCGTGCAAGCCCTCGTCGGACAAGCCGGTGCCGGCCAGCGCGATGAGCGCATTCGCGCCGCGATCGCGCTCTCGCCGGGCGCCGTCAGCCGAGACAGTGCCGCACGCATGAAGGCGGTCAAGCTGCCTTTTCTTTCTGTGACCGGCAGCCACGACGGAAGGGTCGAGTTCATCGACGGATCGCAGCGCATTCGGCTCGGTATTGCCGTGGCGCAGCGGCACTGGGTCCATGAGGCCTTGCCGGCCGGCCAGCGCTTTCTGGTGTCGCTCCACCCGGCCGATCACATGAGCTTTGCCGGCGAAATCGTCAACCGCCCCACAGTGCGGTTCAGCCGCGATGTGCCCGAATCGGATGCGGCCGATCGCCAAATCTGGGATCGGGTCAGTGCGATCAGTACGCGGTTTTTTCAGGCCAGTCTGGCTGCGCCAGGTGCATCCGGTTCGGCGCAGAGCGCGTCGATGGATGCAGTGGCGCTGCGCGATGCCTTGAGGGCGCAACTGGGCCCGGAGGATCAACTCAAGAGCGATGTGCCCTAAGGCCGCTCATCATTGAGGCCCAAAGGCGTCAGCTCTTGAGGTACTGAGGCAGCCAGATCGACAGCTGCGGCACATAGGTCAGCAGCATCAGTGCCCCGATCAAGGCAAGTACAAATGGGCCGATTTCCTTGACGATCAAACCCAGGTGGGTTTTAGAGACCGAGCTGGCCACAAACATCAAGACACCGACAGGCGGCGTGATCTGCCCAATCACCAGGTTGACCAGCAGCACGATGCCAAAGTGAACCAGATTGATTTGCAGCTCGTTGAGCAGCGGAATCAGGATGGGCACGAGGATGATCATGATGGCCAGGGTTTCCATGAACATGCCGGCCACCAGCAAGGCGATGTTGAGGATGAGCAAGATGACCCAGGGCTCTTTGGAGATGGCGGTGAGCAGTTCCGCCACTTGCTGAGGTGCTTGCTCCACACCCAGTATCCATCCGAAGGGGGCAGCGCCGGCAGCGATCACCAAAATCGCTGCGGTCTCGCGGCCCGTGGTCAACAAGATCGCGGGCAAGCCTTTCCAGCTCAAGGTGCGGTAGACAAACAGCCCGACGAACAGCGAATAGGCGCAGGCGACGGCCGCAATTTCGGTGGCCGTGAAGACGCCGATGCGAAAGCCCACCAAGATCAGGATGGGCATGGCCAAAGCCCATAGGGCCTCCTTGAAGGCATGCCAGAGCTTGTCGGCGCCAAAAGCTGCATCTTTGGGAAAGCCGCGCCGGTGGGCAGTGATGCCGATGACCAGCATCATTGCAACGGCCATGATGACGCCGGGGATCAAGCCTGCGATGAACAAATCGCCCAGCGAAACATTGGCCTGCCAGGCATAAATGACCATCAAGATGGAGGGCGGAATGATGGGGCCCAGTGTGGCGGCCGCAGCGCACACCGCTGCGGCAAATCCCTGGCCGTAGCCCGCTTGTGTGAGTTGCGGCACAAACACACGCGAGGTGGCGGCGCAGTCGGCGACCGAGGAGCCGGAGATGCCCGACAAAAACACATTGCCCACGATGGCGGTTTGTGCGAGGCCCCCACGAATATGCCCGACGAAGGCGCGCGTGAAATTGAACAAGCGCTCGCTGATGCCCGATTCGTTCATCAAGGCGCCGGCCAAGGTAAACAGGGGCACGGCCAGCAAGGGGAAGGACTGCACGCTCGTGGCCACACGCTGCGCCACCACCGACACCGGGATGCCTTCGAGCCCGATGACCAGCATCGATGCGCCCAGCATGGCAAAGCCTATGGGCACGCCAAACAAGAGCAGCCCGACGAAGACGCACAGCAGCAAAGTCAACATGGGGTGTGCTTAGACGGGGGCTGAGTCGATCACGGTTTCGGTGGCGTTTTGAAAGACCCTTTCAGGGCCTTCCTCCATCAGCATCATGCTGCCGTGAAAAAGCGTCAAAGCAAAACCCACAGGCATGGCCAAAAAGATCCAACCCATTGAAAAACCGAGCATGGGTGTTTGGCTGTTCCACACGCCTGCGGTGTGGGCATAGCCGGCATAGACCGCAGCGCACATGATCACCAGACCCGCCAGGCAGGCGATGACCCCGACGAACCTGCGCGCCGCGTTGGACAGGCGCAGGATCATGACGTCAATGCGGATGTGCATGCGCGAGCGCAAGGCGGACGGCACACCGAGCATCACCGACCACACGAACAGGGTGACAACAAACTCTTCAGCCCAAGTCAGCGGGTTGTTGAACACGTAGCGCAGCACGACCCCAAGGCCTAAAAGGCTTGCGATCGTGGCCACCATGGCCATGATCAACAGGTCCTCCAGTTGGGCCAGGCGCCTGTCGAGCGATCGCAAAAACTCCATGCTCGGCTTTTACTTGCCGCTGCGTATGCGGTCGATTTCTGCGCGAACGCGCTTCCAGTGCTCTGAGCCCCAGCGCGCTTCCAGCCGCTGATAGACCGGGGTCATTCTTGCGGCAAACGCGTCACGGTCCGGGTTGTCAATGATCTTGATCCGGCCAGACTTGCGGATGTCTTCGAGCATCGAGACTTCACGGGCCTGCTGCATCTCGGAATTTTTGGCCGATGCGGCAGCCGCTTCATCGATCAGCAGCTTTTGCAGCTCGGGCTTGAGCTTTTCCATGCTGTTCTTGTTGATCAAAATGGTGTTGTTTTGCAGCATGTGGCGGCTCATGGACAGCACGCCCTGCACCTCATAGAACTTGCGCGAAAAAATCGTGGGGATGGGGTTTTCTTGTCCATCCACGGTTTTTTGCTGCAAGGCGGTGTACACCTCGCCAAACGGAATGGGCGTCGGTGCGGCGCCAAATCCGCGCACCATCTCGACCCAAATCGGTGACTCGGGCACGCGCACCTTCAGGCCCGCCATGTCTTCTGGCCTTCTGACCTCTTTGGTGCCAAAGGTGAAGTTGCGCCATCCCCAGTACCAGATCTTGGTCAGCGGCACGATGTTGTGGCGGTCTCTTAGTTCATTCCAGATGGGCTCCATGGCCGGACCGCGGATCACGGTTTCGGCTTCCTTCCAGTCGCGCCAGAGGAAGGGCGCGCTGGGCATTTCAAAGGCCGGCACCATGGAGTTGAGCGTGGGCATGGAAGGCGACGAGATGTCCAGCGCGCCCGACTTGAGCTGCTGCAGCAGGTCAACCTCTTTGCCCAACTGCTCGGACGGAAAGACGCGCACCGTCAGTTGACCGCCCGACTTGCGGGTGACGTTGTCTGCAAATTCCTTGTACAGGTCGTGTGCGATTTCACCCGGGCTGTTGGCGTGCCCGAAACGCAAAACCGTTTGCGCCGCAGCGCCCGTGGTCAAGAAGGCCGCAAGCAAGGCCGTGAGCAAAGCCGGTACAGAGCGT
>JBILGP010000334.1:0-3420 GCA_044350985.1 Polaromonas sp.
TTTTTTGTGGCTTGCTCCCGCAGCGCGCGCGTCATGCGTGGCCTGCGGCCGATCGGCTGGCGTCTCCTAAAATCAATCGATTCGATTCATCTGGCCGGCTCCAAATCTTTGGGCGAAGGCTCACCGCATCTCATGACACGACAATACTTTGGTACCGACGGCATACGTGGTACGGTTGGGCAGGCCCCGATCACGCCAGACTTCATCTTGCGCCTCGGTCATGCGGTCGGTCGGGTGCTGCGGCGCAGCCAGTCGCGGCCCTTGGTTCTGATTGGCAAAGACACGCGCATATCGGGCTACATGCTCGAGAGCGCGCTCGAGTCGGGCTTTAATTCGGCAGGCGTCGACGTCATGCTGTTGGGCCCTCTGCCCACGCCGGGGGTGGCTTATCTCACGCGGACCCAGCGCGCCAGTCTGGGCGTGGTGATCAGCGCCAGCCACAATCCGTTTGAGGACAACGGCATCAAGTTCTTCAGTGCGCAGGGTAGCAAACTTAGCGACGATTGGGAGCGCGAGGTCGAGGCCGCCTTGAACGAGCCGGCGCAGTGGGCAGCCTCGGCCGATCTGGGCAAGGCGCGGCGCCTCAACGATGCTGCTGGACGTTACATTGAGTTTTGCAAGGCCACGTTTGCCAGCGACCTGACGCTCAAAGGTCTGAAGATCGTGGTCGATGCGGCCCATGGCGCGGCCTACCAGATTGCTCCTGCCGTGCTGCATGAACTGGGCGCCGAGGTGGTGCGCATCGGCTGCGCGCCCGATGGCCTGAACATCAATCGCGATGTTGGCGCCACCCATCCGCAGGCGCTGCTCGAGGCAGTGCAACAACACGGTGCCGACTATGGCGTGGCCCTCGACGGCGACGCCGATCGCTTGCAGATGGTGGACGCACAGGGCCGCTTGTTCAATGGCGATGAGCTGCTCTACCTCATGGTGTGCGAGCGGCTCGCACGTGGCGAGCCGGTGCCTGGCGCGGTAGGGACCTTGATGACCAATCTGGCCGTCGAGCTGGCCTTGCAGGCGCGCGGTGTGTCGTTTGTGCGGGCCAAAGTGGGCGATCGTTACGTGCTCGAGGAGCTCGAGCGCCACCAGTGGCTGCTCGGTGGCGAGGGCTCGGGGCATCTGCTTGCGCTGGACAAGCACAGCACCGGCGATGGCCTGGTCAGTGCGCTGCAGGTGCTGCAGGCTTGCGTGCGCAGTGGACAAACCCTGGCGCAGCTGCTCGCCGACGTTCAACTGTTCCCGCAGACCCTGATCAATGTGCGTGTTTCGCCGGGTCAGGACTGGCAGGCCAATGCGGCGCTGACCGAGCGCCTCGCCCAGGTGCGTGCCGAGCTCGGTGAATCGGGTCGCGTGCTGATTCGGCCCAGCGGCACTGAACCGGTGGTGCGTGTCATGGTTGAGGCGCGTGAGGCAGCGCAGGCCGAGCGTTGCGCTCAGGCGCTGGCCGATTGCCTGCGCGTGCAGCCATGAGTACATCCATGAACACATCCATGAACACATCCATGAGTGCGATCGACGTCGTGCGCGTTGACTATGCCGATGAGCGTCAGGCCGCGCATCTTGTGCAACTGCTCGACGCCTATGCGCGTGACCCGGCCGGTGGCGGACATCCACTGAGCGACTTTGCCAAAAGCCATCTGCCGGCCCAATTGGCCGCCCGCGCCAGCGCCTTTAGCGTGTTGGCTTACGCGCCGGGCGAGCAGCCGGTGGGGCTGATCAACTGCATTGAAGGGTTTTCCACCTTTGCCTGCAAGCCGCTGGTCAATGTGCACGATGTGGTGGTGCTGGCATCGCACCGGGGGCAGGGCGTGGGGCAGCGCATGCTGGCGGTGGTCGAGCAGATCGCGCGCGAGCGCGGCGCGTGCAAGCTGACCCTGGAGGTGCTGTCTGGCAATCGCAGTGCGATCACTCTGTACGAGAAGGTGGGCTTTGAGCCCTATCAGCTCGACCCGACCATGGGGCAGGCCTGTTTTTATCAGCGCTGGATCTAAGTCTGCAAGCGCGCCCGCTCAGGCTGCCGCTTCGAGTCCGTTGCGAAAGTGTTCGCGCATGCGGGCGCCGGCACCCGCTGGGTCGCGCTGCTCCAGCGCTTGCATGATGGCCGCGTGTTCGGCCAGCGATTCGGCAATGCGACCGGCCTTGAGCAGGGAGTGGTGCCGGTTGAGTTTCATCACCTTGCGCAGGTCGGCCACCATCTGCTCGCGCCAGCGGTTGTCGGCCACTTCCAGCAGCTTGCGGTGGAAGGCCTCGTTGATGCGAAAAAACTCCTCGCGCTCGCCCGATGCGGCGGCCAGGCGGTGATGCAAATCCTGCAGCTCACGCATTTGCTGCGGGCTCGCCCGCTCGGCCGCCACGCTGGCGGCATCGCTCTCGAGCAAGGCCAGCAGGTGGTAGACCTCGGCCAGATCGCGCTCTGAAACCTCGGTCACATAGGCACCGCGTCGCAGCTTCATCGTTACCAGGCCTTCGGTGGCCAGCACCTTCAGTGCCTCGCGCAGGGGGGTGCGGCTGATGCCGTACTCCTCGGCCAGCTTGAGCTCATCGATCCAACTGCCGGGCCTGAGCTCCTGGCGAAAAATCCGCTCGCGCAGCAGCTCGGCGACCTCCTCATAGAGGGCGCGGGAACTCAGTGGTGCGAGGGCGGCCATGAACAAAGCTTACACGAAATTTAATTTTGCATCAATAATTATGAATGAGGTAGACTCCGGCTCAGTTCAATTGAAGTGGGCCCGGCATCCCGTGGACCACCGTCTGGTCGGGCCGGCTTGATGGCCGGGCCAGGCGCCGCGCCCTAGACCGCACAACCCGAAGGAAATGGCCATGACCGGTTCCACCAAGCCCTCCGAATTTGCCTCTGCCAGCCTGCCGGCCTGGCAAAAAGCGGCGGCCAAGTCGGCCCCGGGCGGCGACGTGTCGGCCTTGAATTGGGTCACGCCCGATGGCATCACGGTCAAGCCGCTCTACACCGCCGAGGACACCGCCGATCTGCCGCACGCCAACACGCTGCCCGGCTTTGAGCCCTTTATCAGGGGCCCGCAAGCCACGATGTACGCGGTGCGGCCATGGACCATCCGGCAGTACGCTGGCTTTTCGACGGCTGAAGAGTCCAACGCGTTTTACCGCAAGGCGCTGGCCGCGGGAGGCCAGGGCGTGTCGGTCGCCTTCGACCTGGCCACGCACCGGGGCTACGACTCCGACCACCCGCGGGTGACGGGCGACGTGGGCAAGGCGGGTGTGGCCATCGACTCGGTCGAGGACATGAAGATCCTCTTTAACGAGATCCCGCTGGACAAAGTCAGCGTCTCCATGACCATGAACGGCGCGGTGCTGCCGGTTCTGGCCGGCTACGTGGTGGCCGCCGAAGAGCAGGGCGTGCGCCAGGACCAGCTCTCAGGAACGATACAAAACGACATTCTCAAA
>JBILGP010000335.1:0-3411 GCA_044350985.1 Polaromonas sp.
GCCAAGAAGGCTTTTGACAAGCAGGGCTTGAAAATCGAGCTGGGGGTCAAGGTCGGCGAAGTCAAGACCTCTAAGAAGGGCGTGTCGGTGGCCTACACCAATGCCAAGGGCGAAGCCGTGGTGCTGGAGGCCGACAAGCTGATCGTCTCGATCGGCCGCGTGCCCAACACCCACGGCCTCAATGCCGAGGCGGTGGGCCTCAAGCTCGATGAGCGCGGCGCCATTGTGGTCGACGCCGACTGCAGGGCCAGCCTGCCCGGCGTGTGGGCGGTCGGCGATGTGGTGCGCGGTCCCATGCTCGCGCACAAGGCCGAAGAAGAGGGCGTGGCGGTGGCCGAGCGAATGGCCGGCCAGCACGGTCATGTGAACTTCAACACCATCCCCTGGGTGATTTACACCAGCCCCGAGATCGCCTGGGTCGGACGCACCGAGCAGCAGCTCAAAGCCGATGGTGTGGCCTACAAAGCCGGCACCTTCCCGTTTCTGGCCAATGGGCGCGCCCGTGCGCTGGGGGACACCACCGGCATGGTCAAGTTCCTGGCCGATGCCAACACCGACGAAATCTTGGGCGTGCACATCGTCGGCCCGCAGGCCAGCGAGTTGATTGCTGAAGCAGTGGTGGCGATGGAGTTCAGGGCGTCGAGCGAGGATATTGCGCGCATCTGCCATGCCCATCCGTCCCTGTCAGAGGCGACCAAAGAGGCAGCCCTGGCGGTGGACAAGCGCACGCTCAACTTCTGAGCCTGCCAGCTCAGGCAGACCACCGGCCCAGCCGGCTTGGGTTTGCGGGTACAGTGCGCAGCGCCGGGCTGCGCCCCGGGTTTTCTATTCGACCGATCTGCACGATGTCTGTCCGCACCGCCTACGAAGCCGAACTGAGCGCCCGGGGTTACCAAAGCGACCCGGCCCAGTTGCGGGCGGTTGCAGCCCTCGAGCGCTGCGCCACCGAGTGGGCCGACTACAAAGCCAGGCGCTCCAATGCCTTCAAAAAGCTGATCAGCCATCCGCCGATTCCCCTGGGCGTCTACCTGTACGGCGGGGTCGGCCGCGGCAAGAGCTTTTTGATGGACTGCTTCTACCAGGTGGTTCCCATTCGGCGCAAGACTCGGCTGCATTTTCACGAGTTCATGCGCGAGGTGCACCGCGAGCTGCGCGAGCTGCAGGGCACCGTCAACCCGCTCGATGAGCTGGGTAAACGCATGGCGCAGCGCTATAAGCTCATCTGCTTTGACGAGTTTCATGTGGCCGATATCACCGACGCGATGATCCTGCATCGCTTGCTGGCGGCCCTGTTTGACAACGGCGTGGGCTTTGTCACCACCTCCAATTTCCAGCCTGACGGCCTCTACCCAGGTGGCCTGCACCGCGAGCGGATTTTGCCGGCCATCGAGATGCTCAAGGCGCGTCTGGAGGTGGTCAACGTCGACAACGGCGTGGATTACCGTCACCGCACGCTCGAGCAGCTCAAGCTCTACCACTGCCCGCTCGGGCCGCAGGCCGATGCAGCCATGGCGCAGGCCTTCGAGCAACTGGCCGAGGTGCAAGACCAGGACCCGAAACTGGTCATCGAGGCGCGCCAGATCCAGGCGCTGCGCCGTGCCGGCGGCGTGGTCTGGTTTGATTTTCGCCAGCTTTGCGGCGGGCCGCGTTCGCACAACGACTACCTGGAGATTGCCAACCAGTTCCACACGGTGCTGCTGTCCAATGTCCCGCAGATGCCGCCTCGCATGGCGTCCGAGGCGCGCCGCTTTACCTGGTTGGTCGATGTGCTCTACGATCGCCGGGTGAAACTCATCATGTCTGCGGCCACCGAGCCGCAAGATCTCTACACCGAGGGGCCTTTGGCCCACGAATTTCCGCGCACTGCGTCGAGGCTGCACGAAATGCAGTCGGCGCAGTTCATGGCACTCGAGCGACGGATGGTCGATACGGGGCTGACATGAGCCACGCATTGCGCGCGCTGTGTCTGCTCCTGCTGTCGGGCCTGGCCTGGGGGCAGCCCGCAGCTCAAGAAAGGCCGCCTGGTGCGGCTGTTGCGGCTGTCACGCCTGTCGCTGCCGCTTTGACTGCCGAGCAGCAGCGCAGCGAGCGCGAGCGTTTGGCGCAGGCGCGGGCGGCGCAGCAGGCGCGATGGGCCGAGCGTGAACAGGACTGCGGCCGCAAGTTTTGGGCCAATGACTGCCTGCGGCAGGCCAAGCTCGAACACCGGCGAGCGATGAGTGAAATTGACCGGCAGCAGACCCGGTTCGAGAGCGATATCCGTCAGCGGCGAGCCAGCGAGGTGGCCGAGCGGATACAGAGCCGGACGCAGGATCGCACCGAACCTCCGGTACAGCGCGATCAGTCCCCCCTCGGCGCGCAGCAGCACAGCGCTGCAGCCGCGCAGACCCGGCCCGAGTCGGTTCAGCCGCAGCCCGATCAGCAACAGTTGCTGGAGCCAGTGCAGCAGCAAGTTCAGCAGCAAGTGCAGCGGCAGCAGCAGCGCCAGATACAGGCCGGTGAGCGCCTGCTCAAGCAGGAGCAGCGCCAGGAGCAGGCCGCCGCACGGGCCCAGCGGCGTGAGCAGTCGGCGCAGGCTGCTCAAGCGGCGCAGGCCGCTCGTCTGGAGCGTTACGCACAGCGCGCAGCAGCCAGCGACGAGGCGCCGCCTTGAGCCTGAATTTGCAGCAGCAGGTGCGGGCGGCCTTCGATCCGTCGTCCTCGCTGGCGCGCGCTGCCCAGCATTTCCGCCCGCGCCAGGGCCAGCTCGACATGGCATTGGCGGTGGCCGCTGTCATCGAGGAGGGCGGGGCTCTGGTGGTCGAGGCCAGCACCGGGGTCGGCAAGACCTTTTCCTATCTGGTGCCGGCCTTGCTCAGCGGTGAGCGCGTGCTGCTGTCGACCGCCACCAAGACTTTGCAGGACCAGCTCTACGGCCGCGACCTGCCGCTGCTGATCGAGGCCCTGGGCTTGCCGGCCAGCAGCGCCTTGCTCAAGGGGCGGGCCAGTTATTTGTGCCTGCATCGCTTGCAGCAGGCCCGCTATCTCGACGGCGGCAGCGACCGTGCGGCGCTCAAGCTGATCACTCGCATCGAAACCTGGGCGCAGGCCACGCAAAGTGGTGATCTGGCCGAACTGCCCGGCCTTGACGAGCGATCGGCCGTGTTGCCGCTGGTGACTTCGACGCGTGAGAACTGCCTGGGCTCGGCCTGCCCGAGCTACAAGCCCTGTCACGTGGTCCACGCCCGCAAGCAGGCCATGGCCGCCGATGTGGTGGTGGTCAATCACCACCTGTTTTTTGCCGACATGGCGGTGCGCGAGTCAGGCATGGCCGAGCTGCTGCCAACCGTGCGCGTGGTGATTTTTGATGAGGCCCACCAGCTCAACGAGACCGGCGTGCAGTTTCTGGGCAAAAACCTGGGGACGGCGCAG
>JBILGP010000336.1:0-3403 GCA_044350985.1 Polaromonas sp.
CAGCCTGGAGACGGGCCTGGTCGGCCTGGCTTTCGCTGCGTTTGATGAACCACAGCTGCTGCTGCTTGAGCATCACCTGTGCTTGCATTTCTTTGAAGCGCACCGCCACCTGCGCTTGCTGCTCGAGCTTGTCGAGTTGCGCGCCAAGCTCGCGCAAAATATCTTCCACGCGGGTCAGGTTCTCCCGCGTATCTTGCAAACGATGGGCGGTCTCGCGCCGGCGCTCCTTGTATTTGGACACACCGGCCGCCTCTTCCAGGAAAAGCCGCAGCTCCTCGGGCTTGGACTCGATGATGCGGCTGATCGTGCCCTGGCCGATGATGGCATAGGCGCGCGGCCCCAGACCCGTGCCCAGAAACACGTCCTGCACATCACGACGGCGCACCGGTTGGTTGTTGATGTAATAACTCGAGGTGCCATCACGGCTGAGCACCCGTTTGACGGCAATTTCAGCAAATTGCCCCCACTGCCCGCCCGCGCGGTGGTCGGTGTTGTCAAAGATCAACTCGACACTCGAACGACCAGCCGGCTTGCGGGTGGTGGTGCCGTTGAAGATCACATCCTGCATCGACTCGCCGCGCAGCTCGCTGGCCCGGCTTTCACCGAGCACCCAGCGCACTGCATCCATGATGTTGGATTTGCCACAACCGTTGGGGCCGACCACGCCCACCAGTTGACCCGGCAGCATGAAAGCGGTGGGCTCAGCGAAGGATTTAAAACCCGCAAGCTTGATCGAATTGAGGCGCACAGTCAGACTTGAATTGAGAGAACACCAGCGCAGCATTCGGGGCCGTCGCTCAAGGCAAAGCGCACGGGCACGGACGACCGCAGAGCCGAACATTTAGCAGCTGCAATTATGACCCCAGCGCTTGACCCCAGTAGCATGTGGCTTGCCGCAGCAGTCCACGATATGAACGATAATGCTTTGAGGCTACTTTTCAGGATTGCGCCATGCAAATCGAGCACCACACCGTCCTCAACGCTGTATCGCGGGCCATCATCCTGTGCGACAGCGACACCGAGCAAGCCAAGGACGGGCTTTACGCCCTAGGCGACTACCTGAAACACTATTTTTTCGCCACGGCGCGTCGTCAGACGGAGGCCAGCGAACAAGACCTCGAGCGGGTGGCCGAAAGCCTGAAAGTGCTGCGCCAGTTCCTGGGCAAAGACTAGGGTCAGGACGCCCTAAACCGCGGCAGCCGCCCCGTCGCGACCGGGCGACAGGTCAGATGCAAGCCGCGCCAAGACCTGCTCGCGCAACAACTGCGGGCGCACCGGTTTGTGCAGCACAGGGACACCCTGGCTGCGAGCGTCTAGTTCGAGGCGCGAGGAGACATCACCCGTCATCAACAGGGCCGGCAAAGGTGCGGGCGAGCGCTGCTGCAATGCGCGGATCAGTTGCAGGCCGTCGGGCTCCAGGTCCCCGAGGTGATAGTCGCTGATGAGCAGATCAATCGGCTGGGACTTGCTGATGTCGATGGCCTGCACCAGATTGCGCGCGCCGTGAACCTGACACCCCCAGCCCGCCAAGGTCTTGACCATGCTGCCCAGCAGCAGATCGACATTGTCCACAACCAACACACGCAGGGAACGCAGCCGCATCTGAGCGGCGCCCTCCTGAGCCTGTGCATTGCTGTCGTCAAGCTTCACCGGTTCTGCGGGCTTGATGAACACCGAAAAGCGAGAGCCCTGGGCAGGCAGAGATTCAACGCTCAGGCGGTGGCCCATCAGTGCGGCATAGCGCTTGACAATGGACAAACCCAGTCCCAGGCCTTCGGTTCCTGACACCGCGCCGTCGAGCCTGACAAACTCCTTGAAGATGATGTCGAGCTTGTCGTATCGAACGCCGATACCGGTGTCGCAAACGCAAACGCACACCTCATCGTCGACCCGGCTGACTTTGACTTCAACAATGCCGTTGGCCGTGTACTTGACGGCGTTGGAGACGAGGTTGGCCAGCAGCGCCTGCAGCAATACAGGGTCGGAGCTGACCCACTGGTTGCCGCGGTCGACCAGCAAACGCAGACCCTTGCTGCGCGAGGCGACCTCAAACTGCCGCTCAAGGCGCGCCAGCAGCGGTGCCAGCGCAATCGGCACTTGGCGCGGCTCGACCAAGCCGGCATCGAGCCGGGTCAGATCCATGAGGGTGGTCAAGGACGCGCTGAGCGACTGGCTCAACTCGTTGAGGTCGCGCAGACACTGCCGAGTCGAATCTGCCGAGGAGTCAAGCAAGGCGCGTTCGGCCAGCAGCCCGATCGCATGGGCGGGCTGTCGCAAATCGTGGCTCACCGTGGCGAGCAAACGGCTGCGCTCGGCAGCCACATCCTCCAGCGCCGAATTCTTCGTCATCAACTCGTCGGCCAGTTGCCCATTGAGCTTGGCCAGTTCAAACCCCTTGAGGACACTCTTGCGCTGGTTGCTCGCATAAACCAAGTAAAGCGCAAACATGCCCAGGGTCAGGAGGGCAAAACCCGGCGCATAGGAGTGCGTCTGCTGCAAGGTTGCCCACGCAAAGCTGAGGTAAATCGGCGGCGCATAAACCAAAATCGACAGCCAGCGCCCCGCCAAGCTGAACGCAGTGGCGCCAACGAGCACCAGAGTGGCGGCGAGCAGAGCCGCCTGCGCCATCGGATCGAGTTGCGGGTAGACAAACAAGCCCAGGCTCGAGACCATGAGTCCGTCGATCAACTGAATCAGCAGAGCCAGACCGCTCCAGCGCTTGAGTCTCAGGGGATCGAGCACGGGCCCCTGGGTGAAGACCAGGCCGGCCAACATACGGGCAGACAGATACAGCACCCACAAGGGCAACCAGGTCTGTAGAAACGGCCAGGACCGTACGTTGTCGTGAAGGACGTACAGGTAGACGCTCAGGCAGATCACCAGCGGACTGTTGAATACATAGTCGCGGTACACCGCACGCAGATGCTCCGCCTGAGCTGCCGGATCCTTGCGTGCGACCAGCATCCGCCGGATCTTCTGTACGAGGGCGGTGGGTGCGTCTGAATCGGTCATGATTGGAGGCAGAGGCAGTGCCCTCTGTGGCCTCAATCATATATAGTTTATATAACGTTGTGTGGGTTTAAAGATGCTGCACTGAAAGCCGAATCGGCTCAATGCTTGTCAACGTGGCCGCTAACGCAGTGCCCGCAGCACTTGAAGGAACACCACACTGAGCACTGTCGTGCAGGATCGGGCGCATTGAAAAGAGCCGGGGCCATGCAAGATGCCCCCTTTAATCGGACTGCCGTGAATCTGCATCGCGGGTCGCGTCGGGTTGAGACGCACCCAAGGGCGAGGCCATCAAGCCCATCAAGCTCGATCGCAGCAATTGCGGCCTGACCGGCTTGTGGAGAACCTGAACACCCATGGCGGTCGCTTGCTCTTCCAACTGAGCCGATACATC
>JBILGP010000338.1:0-3392 GCA_044350985.1 Polaromonas sp.
TGGTCGACCAAGAAAAAGCCGATCACGCCGCCGAGCGTCGTCACCGAGCCAGCCATCGAAACCTTGATGATGGCCGCGCGGCGGTTCTGACTGGTGGCACGAACCACGGCCAGGTCGCCCATATGGTGCGGCACCTCATGGAGCAGCACGGCCATGGCAGCGAGCACCCCCAAGCCCATATCGGCAACAAAGGCCGAAGCGATCAGCACGCCGTCGGCAAAACAGTGCAGGCTGTCACCGGCCAGCACCGCCCAACTGCCCGAACCCAGAGGACGGCCTCCATGGGTGTGGTCTGCATCGGTGTGACCGGCGTGAGTATGTTGCGTCCCAACCCCCTCCTGATGGGGATCACGAGGATCGTCACGGTGACCGTGTGGGTGGCCGTGATGATGCTCGTGCCCGTGGTGCCAAAGCTCGGCTTTGTCGAGCAGGAAAAAGAAAATCAGAAACGCCAGAACCGTGGCGAACAGCATTTGCGGCTCTACGTCCGACTCGAACGCCTCGGGCAGCAGCAGCATGAAGGAGGTGGCCAGCAAGGCGCCGGCGGCCAGACTGAGCATGTGCTGGGTGTAGCGCGCAAGCAGCCCAAAGCCCAGCAAGGCAGCGAGCCAGACGCTGCCGACACCGGCAGCCAGCGTGGCCAAAACAATGGCAGCTAGGGTCATCACGGGAGCAAACAATCCTCAAGGTAACAAAAAACCCGACAGCAGCCAGCGCCGCCGTCGGGCCCGACAGGCGCAAAAACCGCGCCCCTCGTTGCATTATCCCAAGGCTGTCAAGCCCCCGGCCGTCAACTCAGGCCGTGGCTGCGAAACCACTCCAGCGCGCGCCGAAATCCATCCTCGGCCGGCTCTTTGCGGAAGGTGGCACGGTAGTCGGCGTGAAAGGCGTGCGGGGCATCCGGGTAGACCACAAAGTTCGATTGCCGGGCGGCGTTGTTGCCCTTGCCCGCTGCTTCAGCCAAAGCAGCCTTCATTTGATCGACGGTGGCCACCGGGATGCCGGTGTCTGCCCCGCCATAGAGCCCAAGCACCGGCGCCTGCATCGACCCCGCACCCTGTACCGGATGGCTGGGCGTGTTGGGCGTGCTGTTGCCCACCAGCCGCCCGTACCAGGCCACACCGGCGCGGATGGGGCGCTGCTGCGCGTAGAGCCAGACGACGCGCCCGCCCCAGCAAAAACCGGTGATACCCACCTTCTGGGCGCTGCCGCCGTTGGCGGCAGCCCACTTGATCGCGCCATCGAGGTCGGCCATCACCTGGGCATCAGGAACCTTGCTGACGATCTCGGCCTGCAGCTTGGCGATTTCGCCATAGGTGCTGGGGTCGCCCTGCCGCGCAAACAGCTCGGGCGCCACCGCCATAAAACCGGCGCGGGCAAAGCGCCGTGCAGTATCGGCAATGTACTCATGCACCCCGAAAATCTCGTGCACCACCAGCACCACCGGCAAATCGGTCTTGCCTGCGGGTGCGGCAAAGTAGGCGGGCACCTTAAAGCCAGCCACCTCAAAGCTCACCTCACCGGTGCGCAAGCCTTCCGATGAGGTCTTGATGGCCGTTTGCGCCATGATGGGAGCAGCCGCTGCGGCGTAACCTACGCCGAGCGCGGCCTTGATGGCGGTGCGCCGCGACGCGCCGCTCTTGGGCTCATGGCTGTCGAGCAAAGCCTGGCTGTCGCCGATCAAATCTTGGGTGAGCATGTAAGTCTCCTTTTTGGGGGGCGAAAAGATAAGCCCTTCATCATAGGAAGAAGGCGCGCTGACTGCGCCACAGGGGTATTGCGGCGCCAATGGGTCTTAGCGGGCCTGCTCCCAATTGGGGCCAAAGCCCACCTCGGCCAGCAGGGGCACACGCAGGCGGGCCACACCGGCCATCAGGCGCGGCACCTCGGCGCGCACCCAGTCGAGCTCAGCCTGCGGCAACTCAAACACCAGCTCGTCGTGCACCTGCATGATCACCCGGGTCTGGAGCCGCCCCTCGTCAAGGGCGCGCTGCACCTGCACCATGCTCAGCTTGATCAGATCGGCCGCCGTGCCCTGCATCGGCGCATTGATCGCCGCGCGTTCGGCCGCACCGCGGCGCGGCCCATTGGGCGAATTGATCTCGGGCAGGTAGAGGCGCCGGCCGAACACGGTTTGCACATAGCCCTGGCTCTTGGCCATCAGCCGGGTCTCGTCCATGTAGCGCTTGACGCCCGGGTAGCGCTGAAAGTAGCGATCGATATAGGCCGCTGCCGCCTTGGTCTCGATCCCCAAATTCTTGGCCAGACCGAAACTGCTCATGCCGTAGATGAGGCCAAAGTTGATCACCTTGGCGTAGCGGCGCTGCTCGCTGCTGACTTGCTCGAGCGGCACGCCAATGACCTCGGCGGCAGTGGCGCGGTGCACATCGAGCCCCTGGCTAAATGCCCCGAGCAGGGCCTCGTCCTCGCTCAGGTGGGCCATGATGCGCAGCTCGATTTGCGAGTAGTCGGCGCTGGCAATCAGGCAGCCGGGCGGAGCGATGAAGGCCTCGCGCACGCGCCGGCCCTCGGGCGTGCGAATCGGAATGTTTTGCAAGTTGGGCTCGTTGCTCGAAAGCCGTCCGGTCACCGCCACCGCCTGCGCATAGTGGGTGTGGACCCGGCCCGTGCGCGGATGGGCCATCTGCGCCAGCTTGTCGGTGTAGGTGCCCTTGAGCTTGGACAGGCTGCGATGCTCCAGGATCTTGGCTGGCAGAGGGTAGTCTTCGGCCAGCTTTTCGAGCACCTCCTCGTCGGTGCTCGGCGCGCCGGTGGCGGTTTTCTTGACCACCGGCAGGCCCAGCTTGTCGAAAAAAATCTCGCCGATCTGCTTGGGGCTGGCCAGATTGAAAGGCTGCCCGGCCAGCGCATGGGCTTGGCCCTCGAGCTCGACGATGCGCGCACCGAGCTCGGCGCTTTGGCGCGCCAGGGTCGGCGCATCGATCAACACGCCATTGCGCTCGATGCGGTACAGCGCCTCGCTGCATTGGATTTCGAGCTCGTAGACAAAGCGCAGGCGCTCATCGGCCTCGATCTGCGGCCACAGCAGGCGGTGCACCTCAAAGCACTGGTCGGCGTCCTCGCAAGAATACTCTGCCGCCCGCGCGATATCGACCTGGCCAAACTTGATCTGAGCAGCCCCCTTGCCACACAGGTCCTCGTAGCTGATGCCGCTGCGGCCGAGGTGGCGCTGGGCCAGGCTGCTCAGCCCGTGGGGTTTGTGCGCTTCGAGCACATAGCTTTGCAGCATGGTGTCATGGCGGTACCCACGCACCTCGATGCCGTGGTTGGCCAGCACGTGGCGGTCGTACTTGATGTGCTGACCGAGCTTGGCGCGGCTGCCATCCTCAAGCCAGGGCCTAAGCCGCTCAAGCACCTCGCCCAGCGGCAGT
>JBILGP010000337.1:0-3392 GCA_044350985.1 Polaromonas sp.
GCGCCATCCCTCTGATGAAGGGCTACGAGGGGACGCGCCTGAGCACGGACGATCCCGACTGCAACATGGCGCGCGCCGCGCGGGTCGAAAGCTACCGCGGCTTTGTGTTTGCCAGCCTGAGCCCCAACGGGCCGTCTCTGGTCGACTTTCTCGGCGATGCCAGGGTGGCGTTTGACGACATGTGCGACCGCTCACCCGAAGGCGAGGTCGAGGTGGTGCCGGTGTGCCACCGGGTGGTGCAGCAGTCGAACTGGAAATTCTTCATGGAAAACCAGCTCGACGCCCTGCACCCTTCGGTGACCCACCAGTCCACCGGGGTGTCGGCTCGGCGCGTGGAAAAGCAGCTCAAAGAAAAAGAGGGCAGCGCGCCCCTGCACTTTCACTACCTGTCAACCTTTGCCTCGAGCTTTGACCAGTGGGACTCGGTGCAGACGGTGAACTTTCCCAACGGCCACGGCATCCTCAAGGCCTATATGGGCCTGCGCCCCACCGACCCAGACACGCAGGAGTACGAGGCGCTGATGCGCAAGGCCTACGGGGCCGACAAGACCGAGGAATACCTCTCGCGCAGCATCCACCATGTGCTGATCTACCCCTATCTGTCGGTGCAGTCGCCGCTGCAGCAGCTGCGCTGCCTGCGCCCGCTCGGGCCAGACAAGACGCTCTCGGAGATCTGGCACTTCAGGCTCAAGGGCGCGCCCGAGGCCATCTACCGCCGATCGATGTGGTACTTCAATTTGGTCAACTCACCGGCGACCATGATCAATGCCGACGACTTGGAAAACTGGACCCGCGGCCAAAACGGTCTGCAAGCCAAGGGCAATGACTGGGTGAGCTTTCACCGCAACATGGGCGGCGACACCGAAAAAGACGGCGTGCTGTACTCGAACAACGGCACCTCCGAAGTGGTGATGCGCAACCAGTTCAAGGCCTGGCGCAACTACATGAGCCGCGCCCAAACCCCCGCCACGGCCTAACAAGGAGCGCGCCATGTCACAACCTGAAGTCAAACAAGCCCTGGGCAGCGGTGTCGTCATTGAAGCGGTGCAGTCGCTCACCGGCGCCGAATCGATCGCACCCGACCACATGGGCCGCAGCCGCCAAAGCGCGGTCGGCTACGTGCCCAACAGCGTCGACATCGACGCGGGCCTGCTGCGCCAGGTCGAGCTGCTGCTCACGCGCCAGGCTGTCTTGCTCGACGCACGGCGCTGGTCGGACTGGATGGAGACCTTCACCGAAGACGGCCTCTACTGGATGCCCGCCGCGCCCGAGCAGACCGACTGGGCCTCGCAGCCCTCGATCTTTGCCGAAGACCGGCTGCTGATGGAGGTGCGCGCCAACCGCCTGCTGCATCCCAACGCCTGGTCGCAGGCCGCGCAGTGGGCCACGCACCACTTGCTCGGTACGGTCATCGTCGAGCAGGCCAGTGGCGATGCGCTGTCGACCTACACGCCTTGGCAAATGATGGAGGTGCGCCGCGACAAGGTGCGTCACTTTGGCGGAAGCTACCGCCACCATCTGGTCAAGCAAGCCGATGGCCAGTGGAAGATCCGGCTGCAGCGGGTCGATATGTTCAACGCCCAAGCCAGTTACGATTACGTGATCCAGGCTTGGGTTTGAATCTTTCATGTGGAAACCTCCCGAACGCATCAAGTTTTTTCCTTCACATGGGCTGATCCCTGACCGCGACCAGGCGCAAGCGGCGCGCCTCTTCAGCCCGATCCAGCTCGGCCCGCTTGCGCTGCGCCACCGCACCTGGGTGCCGGCCATGGTGCCCTGGCGCTCCAACGAAGACGGCGAGGTGACCGAAGAGGTGATCGAGTGGTACGCGCGTTTTGCGCGGGGCCAGCCCGGGGGCATCGTGATCGAGGCCACCGGCATCCGCGATGTGCCCAGCGGCCCGCTGCTGCGCATTGGGGACGACCGCTACATCGACGGCCTGCGCCGGCTGACCCGCGCCGTGCAACAGGCCAGCGGCGGCCACACGCGGCTGCTGATCCAGCTCATCGATTTCCTGCGCATCCGCAGGCGCCCCGAGCCCGAGGTGTTTTTTCAGCGTCACCTGTACCTGAGCGACGCCCTGCTCGACCGCGCAGACCTGCGCGGATGCACGCCCGATCAAGCCCGCCAGGCTTTGCTCGAGCTGGGGCCCAAGGGCTGGCAGACCGTGCTCGATCCCCGCGATTGGCAAAGCCTGCAGTACGGCGCGCGCGAACACGTCAACGATGTGCACCTGTCCCATATCGCGCAACTGCCACAGGAGCTGCCAGGGCTGTTTGCGCAGGCCGCGCAAAGGGCTCAGGCGGCCGGTTTTGATGGCGTGGAATTGCACTACGCACACGCCTACACCATGGCCTCGTTCTTGTCGGCCACCAACCAGCGCACCGACGGCTACGGCGGCTCGCGCGAGCAGCGGGTGCGCCTGCCGCTGGAGGTCTACGCGGCTGTGCGCAGCGCCGTCGGCGCCGGCTACGCCGTGGGCTGCCGCTTCCTGGCCGAAGAATGCATCGAAGGCGGCAGCACGCTGGCCGACAGCAGCTGGTACGGTCTGCAGTTCGCACGCGCCGGCATGGATTTCCTGTCGACCAGTCGCGGCGGCAAGTTCGACGACGCCAAGCAGCCTGGCATCGGCCAGGCGGCCTATCCCTACACCGGCCGCAGCGGTTACGAATGCATGCCGCAGTACCTGTCGGACGCGCAAGGCCCTTTTGGCCGCAACCGCAAGGCCACCGCGGCGATCCGGCACGCCATCGGGCAAGCGGGCCTGAACACGCCCGTGGTGGGCACCGGCGGTGTGCACAACTTCGAGATGGCCGAGGCCATGCTGGCTGCCGGCGAATGCGACGTGGTGGGCACCGCGCGCCAAAGCCTGGCCGATCCGGACTGGGCGCTCAAGACCTGGCTCGGACGCGGGCAAGAGGTGCGACTGTGCGAATACACCAACTACTGCGAAGGGCTGGACCAAAAGCACAAACAGGTGACCTGCCAGCTCTGGGACCGCGAGGCACTCGACGAGCCCGGCGTGCGCCTGTCGCATGACGGCAAGCGCCGTCTGGTGGCCCCGCTCTGGCAGGCCGCCGCTGCAGCATCAACCTCAGACGCACAGAGCGCCTGAGCAGCCCTGTCATGAACGCGCTGCGCCCCAGCGGCCACCAAGACCTCTTTGCCCGTGAGAGCTTGCCGCCGCTGGCGCAATGGCCCGACCTGCTGGCGCCGCCGCACGGCCTGAGCTACCCCGATCGACTCAACGCCGCCGATGCCCTGCTCGATGCCCATGTGCGCGCAGGAGGCGGCGAGCGCCTTGCGCTGCGCGGGGCCGGCATCTGCTGGACCTACGACCAATTGCGCGATCAGGTCGATCGCATCGCGCACGTGATTGCCCACCAGTGGCA
>JBILGP010000339.1:0-3379 GCA_044350985.1 Polaromonas sp.
CTTTGGGCGCGATGGACGGCGCGCTCAAAGGCCTCCAACCAAAGCAGGCCGGTGGGCGTGAACACGATCTGGCGGGCGCGGCGGTCGATCGGGTCGCTCTGGCGCACCACCAGCCCCCAGGCCTCGCACTGGTCGACCAGATCGCCCATGGCCTGCTTGCTCATGCCCGCGCCGCGCGCCAACTCGCTCAGGCGCGAGCCTCCTACGGCCAGATGGCGGGTGATGTGGATATGGGCCGCACCAATTTGCTCTCGCGCAGCCAGGTTGGACAACGCCAGCGGCACCTGCGGGTCGCCGGCCATCAGTTGCAGCACGCGTGCGTCAAAGCGGCGCAGGCTGTGGCCGAGCAAGCGTCCGAGGTGGGTCAGGCGCCAGCCGTGGTCGATGGCGTCAGTTGCAGAAGCAGGCATCGTTTTATGGTAAGGCAAACTGACCAAAAAAACCATTTACACCACCAATGAGCCTGATAAAGTACTGGTCATGCATCCAGCCTGTGGTTTCATCCACACCTGCAGATGATTTTCAGAATTCAACCCAACCCTTTGATCCACAAGGAGTTTTTCATGGACGCACCGCTCAAAGCCCTGAACACCGAAAAAGCCAAAGCCCTGCAGGCGGCGCTGGCGCAGATCGAAAAGCAATTCGGCAAAGGCACCATCATGAGCCTGGGCGCCGGCGAGACCGCCGAAGACATCCAGGTCGTCTCCACCGGCTCGCTCGGGCTGGACATCGCCCTGGGCGTGGGCGGCCTGCCCCGCGGGCGGGTGATCGAAATCTACGGCCCCGAGTCTTCTGGCAAAACCACGCTGACGCTGCAGGTCATCGCCGAGATGCAAAGACTGGGCGGCACCTGCGCCTTTATCGATGCCGAGCACGCCTTGGACATCCAGTACGCGCAAAAGCTCGGCGTCAACCTGCACGACCTGCTCATCAGCCAGCCCGACACCGGCGAGCAGGCCCTTGAAATTGTCGATTCCCTGACCCGCTCGGGTGCGGTCGACCTGATCGTGGTCGACTCGGTGGCCGCGCTCACGCCCAAGGCCGAACTCGAAGGCGAAATGGGCGACTCCCTGCCCGGCCTGCAAGCGCGCCTGATGAGCCAGGCCCTGCGCAAGCTCACGGCCACCATCAAGAAGGCCAACTGCACGGTCATCTTCATCAACCAGATCCGCATGAAGATCGGCGTCATGTTCGGCAGCCCCGAAACCACCACCGGCGGCAACGCCCTCAAGTTCTACGCCTCGGTGCGCCTGGACATCCGGCGCACCGGCTCGATCAAAAAGGGAGAAGAGGTGATCGGCAACGAGACCAAGGTCAAGGTGGTCAAAAACAAGGTCGCCTCGCCCTTCAAGACGGCCGAATTCGACATCCTCTACGGCGAAGGCATCAGCCGCCTGGGCGAGGTGCTCGACCTGGGCGTGGCGAGCAACATCATTGAAAAGTCGGGCGCCTGGTTTGCCTACAACGGCGAAAAAATCGGCCAGGGGCGTGACAACTCGCGCGAGTTCCTCAGAGAAAACCCCGAGCTGGCCACCGAAATCGAAAACAAGGTGCGCGCCCACCTGGGTGTGCCGCTGATCGTCGATGCCGCGCCGGCCCAGGCCGCCAACGAAGAGCTGGCCGACAAGCCGCGCAAAACCAAGGCCGCCTGAGGCCCAAGGAGCACAAGAACATGGTTGCCATCAAAATCCTCTGGATCATGGGCCAACTGGGCTTTCGCACCGCCCGTCTGGGCTGGCGCGCCGCCCGGCAACTGGGCATCGTGCTCTGGCGCGAGGCCTAAAGCATGGAGCCGGCCACGCCAGCGACGCCCGTGGCCGGCTCGGGCCGCACGCTCTCGCTCAAAGGGCGCGCCTTGCAACTGCTCGCCCAGCGTGAGCATTCGCGCGCCGAGCTGCTGCGCAAACTCGCGGCCTACGAGCAAAGCCAAGGGCAGTTGCAAGCCATCCTCGATGAGCTGCAGGCCAAAGGCTTCATCAACGAAGAGCGGGTGATCGAATCGGTGGTCCACCGCCGCGCCAGCAAGCTCGGCGCAGCCCGCATCCGGCAAGAATTGCAGGCCAAGGGCCTGCCGCCCGAGGCCATGGCCCAGGCGCTGGCGCAGCTCAAAAGCACCGAGCTCGAGCGCGCGCGCGAAGTCTGGCAGCGCAAATTTGGCCAAGCCGCCACCGACCCCAAGGAACACGCCCGGCAGACGCGCTTTTTGATGAGCCGCGGCTTTGCCGCCGAGGTGGTGCGCAAAATCGTGGGCTGACGCGGCCGCTCAAAGACCGAGCATCAGCCCGATGTTTTGCACCGCAGCGCCCGAGGCGCCCTTGCCCAGATTGTCCAGGCGGGCCAGCAACACCGCATGGCGCGCCTCTTCATTGGCATAGACGCGCAGCTCGAGCTTGTTGCTGTCGTTGAGGGCCAGCGCGTCGAGCTTGGCGTTGTCAGTCGCCGGCTCGACGCTGACCCAGCCCCCGGCCGCCTGGCTGGCGGCGTAATGGGCGCGCAGCGCCCGCTCCAGATCGGCCGCTTTGGGCTTGCCCGGCAACTGGTCCAAATGCAGCGGCAGCTGCACCAGCATGCCTTGCCGAAAGTTGCCCACTGCCGGCACGAACAAGGGCCGACAGCTCAGGCCGGTGTAGCGCATGATCTCCGGGATGTGCTTGTGCTTGAGCCCGAGCGCATAGACCTCATAGGCGGGGGCGCGGCCGGCCTCGTAGTCTTCGATCATGGCGCGGCCTCCGCCCGAGTAACCGCTGACCGAAGGCAGACACAGGGGAAAGTCCTTGGGAACAAGCCCAGCATCAATCAGCGGGCGAATCAGGGCGATCGCACCCGTGGCATAGCAGCCCGGGTTTGCCACCCGCTCGGCGGCCCGCACCGCCTCGGCCTGACCTGCGCACAGCTCGGAAAAGCCATAGACCCAACCGTCCTTGCAGCGGTGGGCGGTGGACGCATCGATGATGCGCGGCTTGCGCCCCGGCAGCGCGTCCACCATGGCCACCGACTCCAGGGCTGCCTCGTCGTGCAAGCACAGCACCACCAGATCGGCCTGAGCCATCAGATCGCGCTTGGCCTGGGGGTCCTTGCGCCGCGCCGGGTCTATGCTCAGCACCTGCAGCTGCGGCATCAGGGCCAGGCGCTCGCGGATCTGCAGGCCGGTGGTTCCAGCTTCGCCATCGATGAAGATTTTGGCCATGGTCGGTGTCTGATTCAAAACGAACGGGTTGGCATCAAAAGCTCGCCCCTGTCAGGCTGATGCGGCAACGCCCGACCCCGGGAGACAGGCGATCGCGCGTAAGTTAGGCGAAACCTTTTTCGCAGAGCCTCATGATACAGTTCCGCGCAGCCGCACAAGGCTAGGCCGCGCCCACCTGGGAGGGGGTGTGCG
>JBILGP010000340.1:0-3373 GCA_044350985.1 Polaromonas sp.
CTCAGCGGCACGGCGCAGCACCGCTTCCTGCTCGGGCGTGGCGCGAAGTCCGAGACGGGCGGATCGGGCGGAAGGAGACGATGCAACGGCGGTCATGGCAGCACCTGTACTGTTAGATCAAGCGCTGTCATGTTAGTACAAATGACGAATGCCGTCTAGGCGGGCGGCTGCCCTGCCGCGTCAGCCGCCAGGTTTTCCAGCATCAGCAGGAGGAACTGGCGCATGGCCTGAACCTGCGCCTCGGTGCTGCCGGCCACGCTGATGTGGTTGACCTCTTCGGCCAGCGGCACCAATTTTTTCTGAAGGGCGCGGCCTGAGCGGGTCAGAAAGACGTGCATGTTCTTGCGATTGCCGGCCAGCTGGCGGCGCTCGACCAGGCCCATTTGCTCCATGGCCTTGACCGCAGCAAAGGTGGTGGGCTCCATCACGCCGGCCAGCTCGCTGAGCTCGCGCTGGGTCAGGCCATCTTTGAGCCACAAGATGCGCAGAAAGGTCCAGTGCCCGAACGACACGTCGTGCTCGGCCAGCCTGAGTTGAAGGGCGCGCATCTGGGCGCGCGCCACGTCGCGGATCAGGTGGGCCAGTCGGTCGTCGGGCACCGCTTCGCGCCAGTGGCGCAGCAGCTCGGGCATGGGGTTCTTGCGGGTCATGGTCCTTCCTGGGTGGGCAACCGGCTCAATCGCGCACGGCCACCTGATGTTCCATCACGATGTCGCAGGCGCCGGCCTCGGACGACAGCAGCGCCAAGCACACCTCGAGCGTGGCGCGTGACCACAGGCCATCGTGCAGCGGCCTTTGGCCCATGCGGTCGGCGGCCCAGATCTCGTCGATCACCTCGGCCCGCGGCACGGCAGGCAGCGGCGCTGCGATCTGCTGGGGCCCGTTGGCGTCGCAGACCTCCACGCCCAAAGCATGGAGGCGCAGGTCGGCCTGCTCGCAGCTGACGATGACCGGCCCAAAGTGCTGGCTCGCCGTTGGTGCTTGCACAGGCGCCGGCTGCCATTGGGAGCCGCCGAAATTGCGCTCGGCCTTGGCCTGGGCCTCGGCCTGCTCGTCTGTGGTGAGGGCGTGGCGCTGGCGCGTGCGCGCGTGGCTCAGCCGATCTTTTGCGGCGCCGAGCTCGCCGATGCCGTCCATCAGCGTGTCGCTGTCGTAGTGGCCGTAGCCGTTGTAGCTCAGGCTGGCAAAGGCACCCGAGTCAAAGCGCAGCAAGGCGCTGTAGGCCCCTTCAGTGGGGCGGCGCGCATCCCAGCGGCCGGTCATGGCGCGTACCCGCTCCACACAGCCGCCGCCGAGCAGTCGAACGATATCGACCTGGTGAGACGCCTGGCTGAGCACCACGCCACCGCCTTGCGTCGTGTCGAGCTCTTCGGGCCGGCGCGGCCGGTACAAGAAGTCGGTGTACTGCATGGCGTGAATCATGCGCACCGCGCCGTAGCGCCCGCTGGCAATGAGTTGGCGCGCCAGCCGCACCGGCGCGTTGAAGCTGTGGCTGTGCCCGACGATGAGCTGGGTGCCTGCGCGCTCGCAGGCCTCGATCATGGCGTCGGCTTGGGCCAGGTTGAGCGCCATCGGCTTTTCGACCAGCACATGCTTGCCGTGCTGCGCCGCCAGGCAGACATGCTCGGCGTGCAGGCCATGCGGTGTGGCCACGTAGACCCACTGCACCGCAGGGTCGGCGCACACGGCCTGGGCGCTGTCATAGGCAACGCCGCCAAAGTGCTGGGCAAAGGCCGCTCGCGCTGACGCCCGCGGATCGAAGGCGGCGACCAGGCGCACCCGCGGATCGTCGCGCCAGGTCGGCAGCATCAGGGTGAAGGCCCGGCCCAGCCCGATCACGCCGATGCCGATGGGAGAGGTCAAGCTGGCCGTCCCGCTTCAGAGGTCCAGCACCAGGCAGCCGCCTGGCGCGCGCGAGACACAGACCATGATGTGGTCGGCCTTTTCTTCGTCGAGCAGCACCAGATCGCGGTGGTCTGCCTGGCCTTGCAGCAGCCCGGTTTTGCACGAGCCGCAGGTGCCGCTTTCGCAGGAGTAGGGCAGGTGCACGCCCTCGTTGCGCAAGGCCTGCAAGATGCTCAGTCCCACCGGCACCTCGATGATGCGCCCGCTGCTGTTCAAGCTCACCTCGAACGCCTGATCCTCGGCCTTCACGCTGGTATCGACGCCAAAGCTTTCAAAGTGCACCGCGCTGGCCGGCCAGTGCCCGGTCATGTCGCGCACCGCGTCCATCAAGCCCTGAGGGCCGCAGCAGTAAAGCTGCAAGGACTGCACGCTGCCGGCTTTCTCTAGCAGCGGCCACAGGTCCATCGCCTGGTTCGGATCGCCCTGGTCGTGGTGCATCACCACGTGCGAGGCAAACTCGGGGCTGCTGAGCAGGTCGGCAAAGGCCGTGCTTTCGCGATCGCGCGTCAGGTAAACCAGGCGGTAGGGCTTGCCCTGAGACTGCAGCAACCGCGCCATGGACAGCAGGGGCGTGATGCCGATGCCGCCGGCGATCAGCAACACGCGACTGGCGCGCTCGTCGAGTTCGAACTGGTTTTGCGGCAGGCCCACCTCGATCAGGTCGCCCGCTCGCACGCCGTCGACCAGGCTCAGCGAGCCGCCGCGGCCCCGGCCCTCGCGCTTGACCGCGATCTCGTAGCAGTCGGTCTCTTCAGGGTGGTTGCTCAGGGAATACTGGCGCCAGGCCCCTGAGGGTGTTTTGACCGCGATGTGGGCGCCGGCTGTGAAGGCGGGAAGGGGCAGGCCTTGGGGGTGACGCAATTGCAGGCGCGCGATGCCCTGCGCCGCCGGCTCGGCCACGCTCACGCGCAAGGACTGGGTGTCAGTTGGCATGGGGGGAAACTCTCGGTTT
The DNA here is from genome assembly GCA_044350985.1 of Polaromonas sp. Taxonomy (GTDB): domain Bacteria; phylum Pseudomonadota; class Gammaproteobacteria; order Burkholderiales; family Burkholderiaceae_C; genus Polaromonas. The sequence goes on from JBILGP010000340.1 coordinate 2,858, forward strand.
GGCTCGGGGTTTAATCGGGCATGCTTTGGGGGCATTGGGCCGGCGATGTCTTTGAGATATTATATTAGCCGCCTAAACATTTTGTGCGAGCGTCGCAGCCACCAGCTCCGGTGGCAGCCGCTGCACACTTCAAGGAGACCCGCATGCAACGCAGAACCTGGGCCGCGATGGCCGCCGCCCTGATGCTCACGCCCCTGGCCTGGGGCCAGACCTATCCGAGCAAGCCCATCAAGTTCATCGTGCCCTATGCCGCCGGTGGCCTGCCCGATAGCGTGGCGCGGGTGGTGGCCCAGCGACTGACCGAGCGGCTCGGTCAGTCGGTCGTGGTCGACAACAAGCCCGGTGGCAACGGTGTGGTGGCCTATCAGGCGCTGCTCCAAAGCAGTCCGCAGGACGGACATGCCTTCATCGTCTCCGACGGATCGATGCTCTCGATCACGCCGCTGCTCAACAAGGCGCTGCCCTACAGATATGGCACCGACATCTTGCCGGTGTCGTTGATCGCACGCTCGCCGC
>JBILGP010000017.1:0-11267 GCA_044350985.1 Polaromonas sp.
GCTCAAACTCATCGTCGACCTGATTTACGAGGGCGGTATCGCCAACATGAACTACTCGATCTCCAACAACGCGGAGTTCGGCGAGTACCTGACAGGCCCCGAGGTGATCAACGAGCAGTCTCGCGCGGCCATGCGTCATGCGCTCAAGCGCATTCAAAACGGCGAGTACGCCAAGCAGTTCATCTTGGAAGGCCGCACCGGCTATCCCAGCATGACCGCCCGGCGTCGCAACATGTCCGAGCACAGCATCGAGGTCGTCGGCGGCCAGCTGCGCGCCATGATGCCCTGGATCGCCAAAAACAAGCTGGTCGACCAAACCCGCAACTGAGTGCCGAAGGCCCCTGGCGGGGCCTGGGCATTGTGTGTTTTCATGCAAGGCCACCCGCAGGGGTGGCCTTTGCTATTGAGCTGTATCCAGCCCTGCGCCTGCCCTTACACTTGTCGCCATGTCCGACGCCCCCGACCCGCTCCCAAGACCGGATGCCGCTGAGCCGCGCAAGCCGCGCAAGGGCATTTATGTTCTGCCCAATCTGTTCACGCTGGCGGCCTTGTTTGGCGGCTTTTACGCCATCGTCATGGCGATGAACGGTCGGTTTGAGCAGGCAGCGCTGGGGGTGTTTTGCGCCATGGTGCTCGATAGCCTCGATGGTCGGGTCGCTCGCATGACCAACACCCAAAGTGCATTTGGCGAGCAGATGGACTCGCTGGCCGATATGGTCTCATTCGGGGCGGCGCCCGCTCTGATCGCTTATGTCTGGGCTCTGACGAGCCTGGGGCGCTGGGGCTGGATCGCCGCCTTCGTTTACTGCGCCTGTGCGGCGCTGAGGCTGGCGCGTTTTAACGTCAATACCGGTGTTGTCGACAAGCGCTTTTTCCAGGGCTTGCCGTCGCCGGCCGCGGCGGCTTTAGTCACTGGCTTCATCTGGCTGATGACCGAGGCGCAGATCGAGCCGGATCAGGTGCGTTGGGTCATGTTTGCCGTCACGCTCTACGCTGGGCTGACCATGGTGACCAACGTGCCGTTTTACAGCTTCAAGGACGTGAGCTTCAAGCGCAGCGTCCCCTTCGCGGTGATCGTGTCGATCGCGCTTGGCATTGCCGTGATCAATATCGACCCGCCCACGGTGATTTTTGCCTTGTTCGTGGGCTATGGCCTGTCGGGCTACGCGCTCTACATTTGGAGGCGCTCGCGCGGCTTGCAGGCCAGCCTGATTTCTACCTCCACCGACGAGCCAGACGAGCAAGGCCTGCACAAGTGAGTTCGTGTGCGGGCATTTTGGTGTGATAGACTCAAGCCTATGAATACGTTGACGCTGTCGCTACTGCTACCTCCTAACGGGCGGAGACGGTAACGCATACGCGTATTCGAAGTCGACGGCCCGTTTGCCCCAGCATCCGGGCCGTTTTTGTTTTTGTCGCGCCCTGAATTGCTGAAGCGATGGGTTTTTTTCAGCCAACCAGGATTGATGCCATGACCGAAAAACTGATCATTTTTGACACCACCTTGCGCGATGGCGAGCAGTCACCAGGCGCCTCCATGACCCGGGACGAGAAGCTGCGTATTGCCAGGCAACTCGAGCGGCTCAAGGTGGATGTCATCGAGGCCGGTTTTGCGGCCAGCTCCAACGGGGACTTCGAGGCGGTCCAAGCCATTGCCAACGCGATCAAGGACTCCACGGTCTGCTCGCTCTCGCGTGCCAATGACCGCGATATTGCCCGCGCTGCAGAGGCCCTCAAGGGCGCCAGCCAGGCCCGCATCCACACCTTCATTGCAACGTCGCCGCTGCACATGGAGAAAAAATTGCGCATGACCCCCGATCAGGTCTTCGAGCAGGCCCGGCAGTCGGTCCGCTTTGCGCGCAATCTGGTGGGTGATATCGAGTTCAGCCCCGAGGACGGTTACCGCAGCGAGGTCGATTTTTTGTGCCGCGTGCTTGAAGCGGTGATCGACGAAGGGGCGACCACCATCAATGTGCCCGATACCGTGGGCTATGCCGTGCCCGAGCTCTACGGCGAGTTCATTCGCACGCTGCGTGAGCGCATTCCCAATTCTGACAAGGCCATCTGGTCAGTGCATTGTCACAACGACCTGGGTATGGCGGTGGCCAACTCGCTGGCCGGTGTCAAGATTGGAGGGGCCCGCCAGGTCGAGTGCACGATCAATGGCCTGGGCGAGCGGGCCGGCAACTGCTCGCTCGAAGAGGTGGTGATGGCCGTCAAGACCCGGCGCGATTACTTCGGCCTCGATGTGGGCATTGATGCCCGTCACATCGTGGCCGCCAGCCGCATGGTCAGTCAGACCACCGGCTTTGTGGTGCAGCCCAACAAGGCCGTGGTGGGTGCCAACGCCTTTGCGCATGCCTCGGGCATCCATCAAGACGGCGTGCTCAAGGCGCGCGATACCTACGAAATCATGCGCGCTGAAGACGTCGGCTGGAGTGCCAACAAGATCGTGCTGGGCAAATTGAGTGGGCGCAACGCCTTCAAGCAGCGTCTGCAGGATCTGGGTGTGGTGCTCGATAGCGAGATGGAAATCAACAGCGCTTTTGCGCGGTTCAAGGAACTGGCCGATCGCAAGAGTGAAATCTTTGATGAGGATATTTTGGCGCTCGTCAGTGACGAGAGCGTCACCAGTGAGAAGGAGCAGTACGGATTTGTGTCCTTGTCTCAGCGCAGCGAGACCGGAGAGACGCCGTTTGCTTCCATCGTCTTTACTGCAGCCGGCAAGGAAGTGCGCAGCCAGGCACAGGGCAATGGACCGGTGGACGCGTCGCTCAAGGCCATTGAGGCGCATGTGCAAAGCGGCGCCGAAATGGTGCTCTATTCGGTCAATGCGATCAGCGGATCGACGGAAAGTCAGGGCGAGGTAACGGTGCGGCTGCAAAACAGCGGCCGAGTCGTCAATGGGGTGGGGTCCGACCCCGATATCGTGGTCGCCTCGGCCAAGGCGTATCTGAGCGCCCTTAACAAGCTTCAGAGCAAGGCGGACCGGGTGGCAGCCCAGGGTTGAGTGCTGTGAGCTAAACCTGCAAAGGGGCCCTTCGGGCCCCTTTGTCTTGGTACGCGGTGGAAGCTGCTCCGCGCGGCCGCACCGGCCGTTTGTGGCCGCGGTACGGGCTTTAGGAAAACGCTGCAAGTTTTTGATATTGCGCAACTTTTTGTTCTTGGCTACACTCGCGCCACTTCCGATCACCGCCACACCGGTCGACCTTATGGCTGTTTCAAGTTTTCGCAGAGTTTTGTCGTGCCTGATCCTGGCCGCAGGTCTTGTGGTTTTGGCCCTGGGCACCCCACCTGCTTGGGCGCAGAAAAAGGACGGCCAGGCTCAAAAGGCCAGCAAGAAGAAAGGCAAGGATGCCAAGGACGGGAAGAGCCGTCAGTCGCTCAAGGCGGCAAAGGTTGGCAAGAAGAAGGCCGCTGGCCCAGCCAAGGCATCTAGAGCAGCGCAGGTCCGGGCTGGGGGCGTCAAGCCCTCGCGCTTGCAGGTGGCTCCTCCGGCGCCGCCGAGACTGTCTTACGGGCAGTTGGCCGGTCTGCACACAGCCCAGGATCCTCTTTCTCTGAGGTCCAGCGTGGCCCTGGTCATTGATCAGGACACCCAGGAGGTGCTGCTGAGCAAGAACGACCACGCGGTATTGCCCATTGCCTCGCTGACCAAGCTCATGACAGGAGTCATCATCAACGAGGCCAGGTTGCCCATGGATGAGATGATCACCATCACCCAGGACGATGTCGACACCGAAAAGGGCAGCAGCTCACGCCTTCGGGTTGGCGCTACCCTCAGTCGCGGCGAGTTGCTTCATCTGGCCCTGATGTCCAGTGAAAACCGCGCAGCCCATGCGCTCGGTCGGACCTATCCGGGCGGCATGGCCACTTTTGTCGGATTGATGAACGGCAAGGCCCAGGCCCTGGGCATGAAGGACACCCGCTACGTCGAGCCGACTGGGCTTTCGAGCCGCAATCGCTCGAGCGCTCACGATCTGGCACTGCTCGTGCAGGCCGCATCTTCGGACCCGGTGCTGCGCGAACTGTCCACGTCGTCTGGGCACCAAGTCGTGCTCGGGCGCCAAACCCTGCAGTACAACAACACCAACCGGCTGGTGCACAGCCCCGAGTGGGAGATCGGCCTGCAAAAGACGGGTTATATTTCCGAGGCAGGCCAGTGCCTGGTGATGCAGGTCAGGGTGGCCGGGCGCAAGCTCATCATGGTGTTCCTTGACTCGGCCGGCAAGCTCAGTCGCCTGGGCGATGCCGAGCGCGTCAAGCGCTGGGTCGAGCGCGGACCGGGAGCGACCCAGGGCATGTCGGCCGATACCGAGGGCGTGCGGAGCTGACACCGGTCGGCGGCCGGCGCTTTCTGGTTGAGGCGCTTGGCTTGGCCAATCAGGGCAGCTCGCGGCCCGCTCGGGTGCTGCGATGGCCCAGGGCAGCTGAGATTTCTCCAGCGGTGGCTTGCAGCTTGCTTAGCCAGCTTTCGTCCAGCCGGTCAGCGGGTGCTGAGATCGACAGTCCCGCAACCAGGCTGTTCTGATCGTCGTAGATGCCCGCGGCCATGCATCGCACGCCCAGCTCGAGCTCCTCGTTGTCGCGCGCCACACCGTATTGCCTGGCTTTTGAGAGTTCGCGTTCGAGTGCAGGCAATCCGGTGATGCTGTTGTGCGTTTGGCCGGGCAGGCCAGTGCGGGTGGCATACGCTCGAACGCGCAGGGCATCGTCGGCTGCAAGAAAAAGCTTGCCGGTCGAGGTCAGATGCAGGGGAGCGCGCCCGCCTATGGCGCGCACGACCTGCATGCCCGACCTCTCGCTGTAGGCGCGCTCGATGTAAATGATTTCATCGCCCTGCCGCACGCTCAGGTTGACCGGTTGCTGAATCAGCTTGTGCAAATCTCGCATCGGCACCAGAGCGGCGTCGCGCACGCTCAGTCTGGCTTTGACGACGTTGCCCAGTTCCAGCAATCGCATGCCCAGCCGGTAGTTGCCAGCCTGCGGGCGGTCGACGAAGCGGCCGACGGCCAAGTCATTGAGGATGCGGTGCGCGGTGGATGGGTGCAGGCCCGACTTTTCGCTGATCTCCTTGAGGGAGACCGGGTCTTCCCGACTGGCCAGAATCTCCAGCAAGGTGAACATGCGCCCAATGACTTGGACCGTTGGTTCAACAGGCACATTCGAGAGGGTGTTTTTTTTCATAACGGCATGCGCTGAATCTACATTTTACAGGATGAAAAGCGCCCAGCAGTTGCACACCCGGGTGCGCCCGACTGCCGTTTCTAGTTTGAATCGGCTGGGGTGAGGCGCTGTTGCGACTCGGTGCTGCCCATCGGCGGGACCGCCGCCTTCCAGTGACCGCCCAGCAGCAGTTCGTGCGGCCTGAAGCGAGCCTTGTAGTCCATCTTGGGGCTCTCGGCTATCCAGTAGCCCAAATAGAGGTAGGGCAACTGCAGCCGTCTGGCTTGTTCGATTTGCCACAAGATGCCGTAAGTGCCGAAGCTCGATTGGGGCTGTGGGTCGTAGAAGGTGTAAACAGCCGAGATGCCATCTTCGAGCACGTCCACGATGGCCACCATGCGCAGTGCCCCGGCCTGCGCTGAGCCGGCTGGTTCACGAAACTCCACCAGACGCGAGTTGACCCGGCTTTGCAGCAAAAACTGGGTGTACTGATCGATGCTGTCATGGTCCATGCCGCCACCGTGGTGGCGGCCACTTTGGTAGCGGAGATACAGCTCGTAGTGTTCGGGCATGAAGCACAGCCTGAGCACTCGGGCTTGCAGATCCTGGTGGCGCTTCCAGGCCCGGCGCTGGCTGCGGTCGGCTTCAAACTGGTCGACCGGCACGCGCAGGGGCACGCAGGCTTGGCAGCCTTGGCAGTGGGGCCGGTAGGTGAACATGCCGCTGCGGCGAAAGCCTTTGGCCACCAGTTCCGAATAGGCTTGGTTGTGGATCAGATGGCTGGGCGTGGCCACCTGCGAGCGGGCCATGCGTTCGGGCAGGTAGCTACAGGGGTAGGGCGCCGTGGCGTAGAACTGCAGCGTCTGCAGTGGAAGTTCTTTGTGATGGGTCACAGCCGCAGACTCACAGGATCTCGCGCCAGTATAAGGGGTCAAAATGCCACTGTGCCGGCGCCTGGCTGACCCGCTGGGCCACCATTTGGGCGAAGGTCGGACGGGCGATCGAGGCGGCCCCAAGCGAGCACAGATGGGCTGTGTTTTGCTGGCAGTCGATCGCATCGAGCCCTTGCGCACGGCACAGCGCGACCAGCGCGCTCAGTGCGATCTTGGACGCATCGCGGCGATGGGCAAACATCGATTCGCCAAAAACCATGCGGCCGAGCCCGACGCAGTACAGGCCGCCGACGAGCTCGCCGTCCATCCAGGTCTCGACGCTGTGGGCCAGGCCCAGCTCATGCAGATGTCGGTAGGCCTCCACCATCTCGGGAACGATCCAGGTGCCGTTTTGGCCCGCGCGCGGCGTGCTGGCGCAGTGTCCGATCACTGCGCCGAAGTCATGATCGATGCGCACTTGACAGCCGGACTCGCGCACGAAGCGTTTGAGGGTCTTGCGCAGCGAGTCGTGCAGTTTGAACTGGGCCGTCAGCAAGACCGTGCGCGGGTCGGGGCTCCACCACAGCACAGGCTGGCCAGCGCTGTACCAGGGAAAAATACCGCTGCTATAAGCCGCGATCAGCCGATCGGCCGACACGCCCTGACTCGCGGCGAGCAGGCCCGGCGCGGGATCTTGGTCGTCCCAGGCCTGCTCTAGCGGGGGAAAAGGGTCACTGCCTTGCAACCAGGGAAGCGGATGGCGTGGGGCTTGCATGGGCGGTGGTCTTGGGCCTTGCCATGTTAGCGCGAGCGGCCGCCGCCCTGGGCTTGCGGGTCTGCGCGCCTGCCGCGCAGCGGGCGATTGAAGTAATGCGCCGGCAAAGCCCTCGCCACCTCATCAATGGCTTGGGCCACGGCGCGTTGGGCGGGGTTGGGCGTTCGAGCCCCGATGGTCAGGGCCACGGCGCGCGGGATTTCCGGCTCGACGATGAGCGCAGTTTGTAGCGCCTCCCCGCCGCCGTCCTGGCTGGCGATCGCCAGGGGCCCCAGGATGGTGTATCCCGCGCCCATGCGCACCATCTGGCGTTGCATGATGAGCGAGTCGGCTTCGAGCGTGACGTTCAGTTCAAAGCCATGTTCGCGTGCGGTGCGGTCCAGGCTTTCGCGCCATCGGCTGTGACGGCTGGGCAGGATCAGATCGAGCCCGCGCAGGGCCGAAAAAGGCACTCTGCGCTGCTTGGTCAGGCTATCGCCGGGCGGCCCGACCAAAAAGGAGTCGACCTGCTGCAGCATCTGGTCGCGTGGCTGCAGTTGGCGGGTGTCGACATAACGGATGGCCATGTCGTAGCGGCCTGCGTCCAGGCCTTCCTGGATGGAGGCATCGAGCCCCTCCTGAACCTTGACCCGTACCAAGGGATAGCGCCGGCCAATCAGCACCAGTGCCGGGCACAGCAAGGGCTCCATGGCCGACGGCATACAGGCCAGTTGCACCTGACCGACAGGCATGCCGGCACCGGCACGGATGTCCGCTTCGAGCTGCTCTGTGTTGCTCAGCCACTGCCGCACCAGTGGCAGCACCCACTGGCCCCAGGCGCTGAGCTGCAGCCCTCGCGCATGGCGGGTGAACAGGCGCTGGCCGCACAGGGCCTCGAGTTCGGCGAGCTGCCGGCTCAACTGAGGCTGTGCCATTTCGCGCTGCAGCGCCACCCGGCTCATGCTGCCCTCCTCGGCCAGATCAAGGAAAAGCCGCCACAAGGCAGGGCGCATCAAGGGCGGCGGGATGGACGGGGCTTGGGCAGTGGGCTGCATCCTCGTTTCCTGTGACGGAAAGGCGCCTGGCGCGCAGGCTATCTGATATCAAATATGACATATCAAGTATGCCAGACTTGTCATTGATGTCATGGATTTGACCGCCTACGATGCATCGCATCGCAATCAAGTACCGATGCAATCGGCTCCGGCATGAGCAAGCTCCAACGTTACCGCGTCGCCGCCGACATCGGCGGCACCTTCACCGATGTGGCCGCCTTCGATCAGTTGCAAGGAAAACTGCTGCTGGGCAAGACACTGACCACCCCTGGCCATCTGGTCGACGGGATTTTGGAGGGCCTGCGCAAAACCGGCCTTTCGCTGGAGCAGGCCCACCTGTTCCTGCACGGCTCGACGGTGGCCATCAACACCATGCTCGAGCGCAGCGGCGCGCGCACCGCGCTGGTGACCACCCGCGGGTTTCGCGATATTTACGAGATCGGTCGCATCAACCGCCCCGACTCCTTCAATCTGCGCCACCGCAAGCACAGCCCACTGGTCGAGCGTGATCTACGCTTCGAGCTGGGCGAACGTTTGCTGGCCGACGGCTCCGTGCTCGAGCCGCTCGATGAGGCCGAACTGGCCGCGCTGGCGGAGCGTTTGAGTGCGCTCGAACTTGAGGCGGTCGCGGTGTTGTTTCTGCATTCCTACCGCAATCCCGCGCACGAGCGCCGGGTGCGCGAGGTGCTGCAGCAGGCGTTGCCGGGGGTGTTTGTCTCGATATCGTCCGACCTGTCGCAGGAGTACCGGGAGTACGAGCGCACCTCGACCGTGGTGGCCAATGCCTACATCGGCCCGCGCGTGGCGCAGTACCTCGGCCAGATCGAGAGCACACTTAAACAGGGCCGTTTTGCGGGACAGTTTTTGGTGGTGCAGTCCACCGGCGGGCTTTACAGCCTGGGTGAGGCGCGCAGCGATTGCGTGCGCATGATGGAGTCGGGTCCTGCCGCCGGCGTGATCGGCACGCAGGCGCTGTGCGAGGCCATGGGGCTGAGCCACGCGATTGCTTTTGACATGGGCGGCACCACCGCCAAGGCTGGTGTGGTGCGCGACGGACAGGCCCTGGTGGCCAACAGCGTCATGATCGGCGGCTACCTGACCGGCCTGCCTTTGCTCACGCCCATGATCGACATCCACGAGGTGGGCACCGGTGGCGGCAGCATTGCCAGCCTGAGTGCCACGGGCGCGCTGCGCGTCGGACCTCGCAGTGCCGGCGCAACGCCCGGGCCGGTGTGCTATGGCCTTGGCGGCACCGAGCCGACGGTCACCGATGCGAACCTGCTGCTCGGTCGGCTCGACCCCAAGCATTTTCTGGGCGGCGAGATGGCGCTCGACAAGGCGGCCGCCCAGCGCGCCATGAAGGCGCGCATTGCCGATCCGCTGCGTCTTTCGGTGACGGCCGCCGCCATGGGTATTTTGCGCATCGCGGCCGCTTCCATGTCGCATGCGGTCAAGGGGGTGACCACCGCTCGCGGCCTCGACCCGGGCGCCTTCCCCAACTTGTTTGCCTACGGAGGTGCCGGGCCCCTGCATGCCACCATGGTTGCGCGAGAACTGGCTTTGCCACGGGTGATCATTCCGCGCGCACCGGGGCATTTTTCGGCCTTCGGCATGCTGCTGGCCGACTTTCGCAAGGATGTGGTGCGCACCCAGTTCACCAGCCTGGCCCAGACCAGCGTCAGGCAGTTGTCGCAGTGGTTCAACGAGATCGAGATGCAGGCGCGCGCCTCGCTCAAGGCCTCGCAGCTGCGCGCGCGCAAGGTCGTGGTGCAGCGCTTCCTCGATATGCGCTACGTCGGGCAGGAGCATGCCGTGACCGTGGAGATTCCCGCCTCGGCTTTTGTGGGCAGCAGCAAGTCGCTCATCAAGCAGGCCTTTGACGAGGCCCACCGCGAGCGTTACGGCCGCGGTTCCCCGTCCGAGCCCGCCGAAATCGTCAGCATCCGCAGCGTCCTGACGGGCGTGCTCAAAAAGCCCTTGCTCGAGCAGATTGCCGCGGGCAGCCGGACGCCGCCGCGCGCGGCCTGGGTCGGTGAGCGCCGCGCCTACTTCAGCGACGGCGGCTGGCTGGCTACCCCGGTGTGGCGGCGCGAGGAACTCAAGGCGGGCAATGTGATTCGGGGCGCCGCCCTGATTGAGGAGCACGCCAGCACCACGGTGCTGCAGCCTGGCGATGTGCTGCGCGTCGACGCCCTGGGCAATTTGTGCATCGCCATCGCTCAAGGAGCTTCAGCATGAGAGCGCGTCAAACGGTTCAATCAGCTCGCACAGGCAAAGCCTCTTCGGTACGCAAGGGCGCGACATCGATGCGGCGCAGCAAGGCTGGCGCCCGCATCGATCCGGTGACGGTTGAGTTGGTGCGCAACAGCCTGGTCGCTGCCACCGAAGAGATGAAGTCGGTGCTCATGCGCACTTCCTACAACATGATCATTTACGAGGCGCTCGATTTCACGGTCGGCCTGTTCGATCGACGCGGCCAGACCCTGTCGATCGGGTTGGGCTTGCCGATGTTCATTCGCGGCATGAGCGATGTGGTCAAGGGCAAGCTGGCGCACTGGGGGCTCGAGCAAATTCACCCAGACGACATTTTGCTGACCAACGATGCCTACGTGACCGGCGCCCACCTGAACCACCTGACGTTTTCCATCCCCATCTTCCATGGCGGGCAGATCGTCGCCTTTGCCACCTGCATGGCGCACTGGCAGGACATTGGCGGCATTCTCAACGGCGTGACCACCGACATCTACGCCGAAGGCCTGCAGATTCCCTACGTCAAGTACCACCGCAAGGGCGTGCTCAACGAGGAGATGCAGGAGCTGATCTTGATGAATGTGCGGCGACGCGACCGCGCTGCGGGTGATCTGGAGGCGCAGCTGTCGGCTTGCCGGGTGGGCGTCAAGCATGTGCAGCACATGCTCGAGCGCCACGGTTTGGCCGCCTGGCAGGCTGCGATCGACAGCATCATGGACCACACCGAGGCCGAAGCCCGGGCGGTGGTGCGGGCCATGCCCGACGGTGTCTATGAAGCCGAGTCCTTCATGGACGACGATGCAGTCGATCTGAACCAGCCGGTGCCCATCCGCGTCAAGGTGACCATCCGCGGGGAGGAAATGACGGTCGATTTGTCGGACATGAGTCCGCAGGTGCGCGGCTTTTTCAACTCTGGCGCCGGTGTGGCCTGTGCCCAGGTGGCGTTCAAATGCCTGACCTTGCCCTCAGACCATCCCATCAACGACGGCAACTTTCGCCCGCTCAAGGTGGTGCTGCCGCCGGGCACCGTGGTCAGTGCGCTGCACCCGGCGCCGATGCGGGTGTGGATGACCTATCCGATGACGGTGGTCGACACCATCTTCAAGGCGCTCGCCCGAGCGATGCCCGAGGGCGTGATCGCCGGTCACCATGCCGATTTGATGATTGCCA
>JBILGP010000341.1:0-3367 GCA_044350985.1 Polaromonas sp.
CGCCCACGGCACCAACCCGGCCAGCGCGCAGATGGTGGGCATGCAGGTGGTGGTGACCGCCTGCGACGAGCGCGGCAATGTGGACATGGCCGACCTCCAGGCCAAGTGCGAGCAGCACAGCGCCAACCTGGCGGCGGTGATGATCACCTACCCGAGCACGCACGGCGTGTTTGAAACCCAGGTCAAGCAGCTGTGCGAGCTGGTGCACCAGCACGGCGGGCGGGTGTATGCGGACGGCGCCAACATGAACGCCCTGGTGGGTGTCGCCGCCCCGGGTCAATTCGGCGGCGATGTCAGCCATCTGAACCTGCACAAGACCTTCTGCATTCCGCACGGCGGCGGCGGGCCTGGGGTCGGTCCGGTCTGTGTGGTCGAAGACCTGGTGCCCTTCCTGCCCGGCCACGCCACTGGGGGCCTGCCGGTCAACGGGGTCGGTGCGGTGTCGGCCGCGCCGCTGGGCAATGCGGCGGTGCTGCCGATCAGCTGGATGTACTGCCGCATGATGGGCGCAGAGGGCCTCAAGCACGCCACTGAAGCGGCGATCTTGGCCGCCAACTACATCAGCCGGCGCCTGGCGCCCCACTATCCGACGCTCTACGCCAGCGAGCAGGGCCATGTCGCGCACGAGTGCATCTTGGACCTGCGCCACTTCAAGGACAGCTGCGGCGTGATGGCCGAAGACGTGGCCAAGCGCCTGATGGATTACGGCTTTCATGCGCCCACCCTGTCGTTTCCGGTGGCCAACACGCTCATGGTCGAGCCCACCGAGAGCGAGACACTGCAGGAGATCGACCGCTTCATCGACGCCATGGTGGCGATCCGCCAAGAGATCGCCCAGATTGAAAACGGCCACTGGCCGCGCGAGGACAACCCGCTCAAGAACGCGCCGCACACTGCCGCCAGCGTGCTGGCCGAGCCCTGGGCTCACCCCTACAGCCGCGAGCAGGCCGCCTTTGCAGTGCCCGCGCTCAAGCAAGGCAAATACTGGCCACCCGTGGGACGGGTGGACAATGTGTGGGGCGATCGCAACCTGTTTTGCAGCTGCGTGCCCATCTCCGAACTTGACTGACACCCCACCATGAAGACTCTTTTTCTTGCAGCCGCAGGCCTTGCGCTGATCGGCCTGACGGCCAGGGCACAGGCCCCCACCGAAACCCTGCCCTCGGGCGTGACCATCGTTCACACCACCGCCGGCACTGGCGCTGCGCCCCTGGCCAGCAACACCGTGCGGGTGCACTACCGCGGCACCCTGGCCAACGGCCAGGAATTTGACAGCTCCTACAAGCGCAATGCGCCGGCAAGCTTTCCGCTGGGCCGGGTTATCCCGTGCTGGACCGAAGGCCTGCAAAAAATGAAAGTCGGCGGCAAAGCCACATTGACCTGCCCGCCCGCAACCGCCTACGGCGACCGCGGCGCCGGTGGCGTGGTGCCGCCCAAGGCCACCCTGACCTTCGAAGTCGAACTGCTGGCCATCGAGCGCTGAGCCATGGACAGCGCGCTGGTGTGGACGGCGCTGCTGGTGCTGGCCTACTTCGGCCTGCTGGCTTGGAGCCTGAAACACCGCGGCCAGACCCTGCAAGGGCCCTGGTTCTTTTTCCTGCGCGCGTTTTTCCCGAACTGGAAATTCTTTCATGCGGTCGGGCGCGCGCCCCGCCTCTATGTGCGCTGGCAACACGCCGACGGCCCTTGGAGCGACTGGCAGCCGGTCTACCCACGGCTGCGCCGACGCCTGAGCCATTTGCTGGACAACAGCGCCGTCAATCTGGCCCTGACGCAGCAAAACCTGGTTGACCATCTGGCGCAAGACATCAACGACCTGCCCGAAGGTCAGTCTATCGGTGAGCGCGTGAGCTTTCAGCTCGTCAGCCGGCTGGCCCACGAGGCCGTCATGGGCGGAGCCTGGGGCGATCAAGCCATGCTGACCCAGCGTGCTGCACAACCGAGCGCCTGGCAGTTCGAGCTGCGCATGGAGCGGCCCGAGTTACCCGGGCAGAGCGCCGACAGCGTGCTCATGCTGCGCTCGGCTGAAATGCCCGTCGTGCCCAAGGCCCCATGATGGAGCTGGCGGTCCGGGCGTTTGAGGTGCTGCTGGGCTGGAGCCTGCTGCTGCAAACCCTCGAGTACCTGCGGCTGATCGGGCTCGATCGAGTCAGCCACTGGCCAGCGCAGCGCAGCGAGTTGCCCACGCGCCCGGCCTGGCTGCGCCCGCTGCTCGATGCGCTGATGCGCCCCGGCCCCTACCGCGCCATGCTGCTGGTGCGTCTGCTGCTGTCGCTGCTGCTGATGGCCGGCCTGCTGCCGCTGATCGGCGCGCTGCTGCTTTTTTTGATCGCGCTGGCCCTGCTCATGCGCTGGCGCGGCGCCTTCAATGGCGGCAGCGACTTCATGACGCTGGTGGGCCTGACCGGTCTGTTGATCGCCCATGGGGTCGGTGCACTGACTACCCCCGAACTGGGCTGGCGCGCTGGGCTTTGGTACGTGGCGCTGCAATCGGTGACCTCTTACTTCGTCTCGGGCTGGGTCAAATTGCTGCGCCCCGAATGGCGCAACGGCTCGGCCTTGCCAGCCTTTCTGGACAGCGGCGTCTACGGGCCGCTGCCCGAGCGCAGCGTTTTTCGCAGACCGGCTGTTGCGCGCGCGGTGAGCTGGGGCTTTACCGTCTGGGAAGGCTGCTTTCCCCTGGCCCTGCTCGATGTGCGCCTGGCCATGGGCCTGTGCGCCAGCGCCGTGGTGTTTCACTTCCTGGTCTTTTGGTTCTTTGGCCTGAACCGCTTCTTTTGGTCCTGGCTGGCCACCTTCCCGGCCGTGATCGGGTGCGCGCTGGCCTAGGGCAGCCTGCATCGCCGCTTGGGGCAGGACGATAGGAGCGCCGCTCTCGGTGCGATCGGGCCACACCTCAGACGCTAGACTTGCAGCCATGACCCACCTGCTCACTCTTGCCCTGCAGCGCCGCCTGGCGCCGCTGCGCACACTCAGTCTATCGGCCCTTGCCGCCCTGGTTCTGGGCGTGCTGGGTCTGCTGAGCCTGCCCGCCCTGGCCCAGGCGCCCTATCCCAACAAGCCGATCAAGTGGATCGTGCCCTTTGCCCCGGGCGGCTCGGGCGATCTGATTGCGCGGCTGCTGGCCGAGCGCATGAGCCAGGGCCTGGGACAGGCAGTGATCATCGACAACCGCGGTGGCAACGGCTCGGTGCTGGGCACCGACTTGGCCGCGCGCGCACCGGCCGATGGCTACACCTGGGTGCTGAGCAACGGCGCGGCCATCACCACCGGCCCGCTCATGGGCCAAAACATCGGCTACCAGCCGCTCGAAGACTTTGTGCATGTGCAGCTCATCGGCAGTTTTGCCAATGCGCTGATCGTGCGC
>JBILGP010000342.1:0-3366 GCA_044350985.1 Polaromonas sp.
GCCTTTGGGCAGCGCCAGCCCCGAGGCCCTGCCTCAGGCGGTCAGGCGGCCGGCCTGGAAATCAGTGACCGCCTGATAAATCTCTTGTTTGGTGTTCATCACAAAAGGCCCGTACTGCACGATGGGCTCTTTGAGCGGCCGCCCGGCGATCAGCAGCAAGCGGCTATCTTGCTCGGCCTGGATCTGCACGCCGTCGCTGGCCGGGTCGTTGGCCAAGATGGCCATCTTGCGCTCCGGCACCGTCTGGCCGCCCAGGCTCACCTGGCCCCGGTAGACATAAACAAAGGCGTTGTGCGAGGCCGGCAGGCTTTGGCTGAACTGGCTGGCGGCGCTCATGTGCAGGTCCAGGTAGAGCGGCTCGGTGCCTTCGCGCTGCACCGCGCCGTCGAGGCCGTGGCTGTGGCCGGCAATCACCGTCACCGCCACCCCGCCGGGCAGCGTCTGGTGGGGCAAGTCGCCGGCCTTGAAGTCGCGGTACCAAGGCGGCTGCATCTTGCGGGCCGCTGGCAGGTTGAGCCAGAGCTGAAAGCCCTCCATCAGGCCCTCCTCCTGCTCGGGCAGCTCGGAGTGGATCACGCCGCGGCCAGCGGTCATCCACTGCACGCCGCCGTTTTCGAGCAAGCCCTCGTTGCCGGCGCTGTCGCGGTGGCGCATGCGCCCGGCGATCATGTAGGTCACGGTCTCGAAGCCGCGATGCGGATGGTCGGGAAAGCCCGCGATGTAGTCGTCGGCCTGGTCGCTGCCGAAGGCATCGAGCATCAGGAAGGGGTCGAGCCGGTGCTGCAGATCCTGCGTGAGCACGCGGGTGAGCTTGACGCCAGCGCCGTCAGAAGTCGGCTGGCCACTGATCAGCCGCTCGACGCGGCGCGGAGAGGAAACGGCAGAGGGTTGGATCATCGCCGCATTGTGCCCAGGAAATCAGGCCCGCTTCGGGGGCGCGCTGTTGTCGGGGCTTGCGACCAAGCGCTGCGGTTGATCCAAAGGCCGCATCGCGCCGAGGGCGGCGCGCCTACAGCTGGCTGGCATGAGTCGTGTGGGAGCCGCGCCCTCGCGGCGATAGGGCTTGTGATGAAGCGCTGCGGTTGAGCAAAGGCTGCATCGCGCCGAGGGCGGCGCTCCTACAACGCTCGGCCTCGATCAAGTCGATGGCGACGCGCTGCCCTCAGCTGCCGACGGCGTCTCCCACGCACTTTTTGACATTGCTGTTCTTGGCCGCACCGGCGAGCTTCTTCTCGGCGGCGGCGGCTTCGCACTTGGCTTGCGCGTCGGCCTCGCACTTTTTCATGAAGGATGTCTTGGCCGCACCGGCCAGCTTCTTTTCGGTCGCCACGGCGGTGCAGGTGGGCTCGGCGGCGTGGGCGAACAGGGACAGGAGCGAGGCGGCGGTGAGGGTCAGGAGGGTGCGCATGATGAATTTACAAAGTGGCCACAAACAAGCGCAGACTAGCACGGCGCGGGCCGCATTGTCAGCCCCTGGCCGCGCATGCTCGGCCGCTGCTTAGCCACTGCTCAGAGCCCCGAGCCCTGCCGATCCAGATCGATCAGACGGGCCACGGGCACGCCCTCGGGCGCTTGGTAATCAGCGATCAGCAAGGCGCGCTCGCGGCTTTGGGCCCAACGGGCAAAGGTCTCGCGCAAAAACCGCACCGACGGCGCGTCCAGCGCGGTGCCCGGCTGGTCGATCAGGGCCAGGGTAGAGGGGCGGGCCAGGGTGGCGGCAATGAAGACTTTGCGCCGGCTGCCGGTCGAGAGCTGGTAGAGCGGCTTGTCCAGGTGCTCTTGCAGCGACAGCCCTTGCAGCAGGGCCGGCAGCTGATCTTGCGCCTCGGGCGGCACCCGTTGCTCCAGAATGGCTCGCACCGGCTGCTGATCGCGCGCGGGGTCTGCCGCATCGTGCCAGGCGACGAGCTGCTGCAAGCGGGCGGGCGACAAGGCGGCACCCGAGGCGCCCAGGCTGATCGATCCGCTCTGGGCGCTCAACTGGCCGGCCAGCAGCCGCAGCAGCGTGCTCTTGCCCCGGCCCTCGTCGCCGCAGATGCAGCTCACGCCGGCCGGCACGTCAAAACTTAGGGCCTCAAACAGCGGCTCGCTGGCTTGCGGGAACTGCCAGCGCAGTGCCTGTACGCGGATCAGGGGGGCGCTCATGGGGCGGGAGACGGGTAAAAAAAATCCGCCTACAGGCGGATGCTTCGGGCCGATGCGTTTGACGCAGCTTTCGAAGCGGCTGCTGGCGGGTGCGCCACCGGGCCCACCCGGGGCGCCTTCAGGCCATGGCCACTGCGATGAAGGCCAGCAGGAAGATCAGCACGCCGCCGACCACGGGCAGCACGATGGGGATCAAGGGCATGATGGCCTTCATGGGGTCTTGTTCCTCGCCCTGTGCAGGGGCGTGCGATGCGTGGTCGTGATGGCTCATGAAAATTCCTCCGTGCGGTCTATCCCCTGATTTTAGCGGCTCGGCAGGGCCGGCCCCGTAAAACCTTGTTTTTCAGAGGTGCGATGGACCCGCATCACCCCGCTTGGCCCCGCCTATCCGGTGTACAGACGGGCGGGCAGGCGGGAAGTTGCTGGCCCGCAGCGCTTGTGGCTGGCATAAACTTGGATTCCCAAACCGCGCTTTACCCTGGCGCGGCCATCAACAGGCCTGTCCACAAGACGGGCTGACCCCTCAAGGAGACACATCCATGAATGCCCCTGTGCCCGAGCATCTGCTGCGCGCGCTCGAATCCGTGACGCTGGACGACAAATACGCCTTGCAAAACGGCGACGCGTTCATGAGCGGGGTGCAAGCCCTGGTGCGCCTGCCCATGCTGCAGCGCCAGCGCGACCAGCGCCTGGGCAAGAACACCGCCGGCTTTGTCAGCGGCTACCGAGGCTCGCCCCTGGGCGGCTATGACCAGGCGCTGTGGAAGGCCAAGAGCCATCTGCAATCGCAGCACATCCATTTTCAGCCTGGCGTCAATGAAGAGCTGGCGGCCACCGCCATCTGGGGCACCCAGCAGCTGGGCTTTGCGCCTGCCGGCTCGAGCAAGTTCGACGGCGTCTTTGGCATCTGGTACGGCAAGGGCCCGGGAGTGGACCGCTGCTCCGATGTGTTCAAGCACGCCAATATGGCCGGCACCACGCCTTGGGGCGGTGTGCTGGCGGTGGCCGGCGACGACCATGTGGCCAAGAGCTCGACCGCCGCGCACCAGAGCGATCACATCTTCAAGGCCTGCGGCTTGCCGGTGTTCTTTCCCAGCAGCGTGCAGGAAATCCTCGACTTCGGTTTGCATGCGCTGGCCATGAGCCGATTTGCCGGTGTGTGGGCCGGCATGAAGACCATCCAGGAAATTGTCGAGTCCTCGGCCAGCGTGCAGGTCG
This sequence comes from Polaromonas sp., assembly GCA_044350985.1. Classification (GTDB taxonomy): domain Bacteria; phylum Pseudomonadota; class Gammaproteobacteria; order Burkholderiales; family Burkholderiaceae_C; genus Polaromonas. Next base: position 3,364 of record JBILGP010000342.1, read on the forward strand.
ATG
>JBILGP010000343.1:0-3362 GCA_044350985.1 Polaromonas sp.
GGGTAGAGCAGGCGCAGCAAGATCGACACCCCTTCGCACAGCACGGCCCGATCGCCCGGGCTGTCGTCAGATTTGAAGTCTTCCAAGGCGTTGAGCAGTTTCATGCAGCCCGACACCACCGTGTTGTATTGCATGCGCTCGTAGTCGTAGCTCACTTGCTTGAGCGTCAGGTGTACGTCGCGGCGCAGATCGGCTGCTGGCTTGCGGCAGGTGGCTTGGCTCAAGTCGGCTGCGGTGGCAGCCTTGAGGACGGCTTCGTGCTTGAATGCAAAGCTCCACGCCCGGCGCAAGAAACGGAAACTGCCTTCGACAGCAGCGTCGTTCCACTCCAAGGTGGCCTCGGGCGGTGCGGTGAACATGGTGTAGAGGCGCGCGGTGTCGGCGCCGTATTTTTCGATGAGGTCCTGCGGGTCGACGCCGTTGTTCTTGGACTTGGACATGGTGCCCACGCCCTCGTAGTCGATGGGCGTGCCCACGGGCAATTTGCCGTCGCCACTGTCGGCCGGGTTCTTCAGACGCGCACCGATGATCTTGCCCCCCTCGTCGAGCACATGCTCGACATCGTGCGGCCAAAAATAATCTTTGCCACCCTTGGCCGTGCGGCGCGAGTAAATGTGGTTGAGCACCATGCCTTGCGTGAGCAGCTTGGTGAAGGGCTCATCGACCTTCACCAGCCCCAAATCGCGCATCACCTTGGTCCAAAACCGCGCATACAGCAGGTGCAAGATGGCGTGCTCGATGCCGCCAATGTACTGGTCCATGCCGCTGCCGCCCGTGGCTTTGCCGGCCTCTCGCATCCAGTACTGCGTGCCGCCCGCCACCATGGCCTCGGTGTTGCTGGGGTCGCAGTAGCGCATGAAGTACCAGGACGAATCGACAAAGGTGTCCATGGTGTCGGTCTCGCGCCGGGCGGGTTTGCCACAAGTGGGACACACCACGCCCGCATGGAAACCTTCGTGCTTGTGCAGCGGATTGCCCGAACCATCGGGAATGCAGTCTTGCGGCAGCACCACGGGCAGGTCTTTTTCAGGCACCGGCACAGCGCCGTGTTCGTCGCAATGGATGATGGGAATCGGCGTGCCCCAGTAGCGCTGGCGGCTCACGCCCCAATCGCGCAAACGCCAGGTGATTTTTTTCTCGCCCAAGCCTTTGGCGTGCAGCATGTCGGCCACTTTGCCCACCGCGTCTTTGAAACGCAGGCCATCGAGCGCGCCCGAGTTGACGCACACACCGTCTTTGGTGGCGTACCACTCTTGCCAGGCGGTGGCATCGAATGCGTCAAGGCCAGATTTCGCCAAGGCGGTCGGTGCGGGGGCAGCCCCCGGTGAGGAATCGGAGCCTGCGACTGACGAGCCGGGGGTTGCCCCTGCATCGGCCGCAGCACCCGCAGCGCGTGCATGCGCGACCACCTGCTGAATCGGCAACTGGTACTTCAAGGCAAACGCAAAGTCGCGCTCATCGTGCGCCGGCACGCCCATGACGGCACCATCGCCATAACCCATGAGCACGTAGTTGCCCACCCACACGGCGACTGGGTCACCGGTCAAGGGGTGCGTGACGAACAAACCCGTGGGCATGCCCACCTTGTCTTTGACCGCCAACTCGGCCTCGGTGGTGCCGCCCTCTTTGCACTCTTGCAAGAACGCCGCCAACTTCGGGTTGGCCGCAGCCGCATGCAAGGCCAGCGGGTGTTCAGGCGCCACCGCGCAAAACGTCACGCCCATGATGGTGTCGGCGCGGGTGGTGAAGACGTACATGCGCCCGTCTTGGATCAACTGCCCATCGGCGCCTCGGATGCCGTGGGTGAAGGCAAAACGCACGCCCTCACTCTTGCCGATCCAGTTTTCCTGCATCAAGCGCACTTTGTCGGGCCAGCCGTTCAAGGTGGCTTGGGGGTTGCCCACCTGCACATGGTCGAGCAGCTCTTGCGCGTAGTCGGTGATCTTGAGGTAGTAGCCCGGGATCTCGCGCTTTTCCACCACCGCGCCGGTGCGCCAGCCTTTGCCGTCGATCACCTGCTCGTTGGCCAGCACGGTTTGGTCGACCGGGTCCCAGTTGACCACCTGGGTCTTGCGGTAGGCCACGCCTTTTTCCAGCATCTTCAAAAACAACCACTGGTTCCACTTGTAGTAGCTGGCATCGCAGGTGGCCACTTCGCGTGACCAGTCGATGGCCAAACCCATCGCCTGCATCTGCTTTTTCATGTAGGCGATGTTCTCGTAGGTCCACTTGGCCGGGGGCACGCCGTTCTTTAAAGCAGCGTTTTCGGCCGGCAGACCGAACGCGTCCCAGCCCATGGGCATCAAGACGTTGTAGCCCTTCATGCGCAGGTGGCGCGTGAGCATGTCGTTGATGGTGTAGTTGCGCACATGGCCCATGTGCAGCTTGCCGCTGGGATAGGGCAGCATGGAGCAGGCGTAGTACTTGCCCAGCGGCTTGTCGCTGCGCTCGCCAACGCGGTAAGCGTCTTGCGCGCGCCAGGCGGCCTGGGCGGCGCCCTCGATTTTTTTCGGGTCGTAGGTGTTGTCTAGCATGGGGTCAAGGGCGGCGCGGTTGCTTGCGCACAAAGGGTCTGCCACAAAAAAGTCTGCTCGTCCCCCTTCGGGGACGGCGCTGGCCACGATTTTAGGTGCCGCACCCGTACGGGCTCGGACCCGCTGCGGGCCAGCGGCCTCAAGGCAGGCGCCCGGCGCCGGTCGACTCGGCCACAAAGCCGACGCGCGCCACGCCGGCCTGGTTGGCCAGAGCCAGCAACTGCACCACCCGACCGTAAGGCGCCTGGCGGTCGGCGTGCAGCTGCAGCTCGGCATCGGGGCGCTGGGCCGCCACTTCGCGCAGGCGCTGGCTCAGTTGCACGTCGGTCACCGCCAAACCATTGAGCAGCAACTGCCCGTCACGGCCAAGCTCGAGCAGCAGGCTCGGTGCGGCACTGGGCGGCGCGGCACTGACGGGCGCGCGCGGCAAGTCGAGCTTGAGCGAGCCGCTGAAAAAGGGTGCGGTGACCATGAAAATGACCAGCAGCACCAGCATCACGTCGACCAGGGGTGTGACGTTGATCTGGCTCATCGGCTCGGACGCGCGCTTGGCCTGGAGTCGGCCGAAGTTCATGCGCCGGCCTTGGGCGCGATCAGCAGCTCACGCAGGTCGTGGGCAAAGCCTTCGAGTTCGGCCTCGAGCAGGCCGATGCGCCGGCCCATGACGTTGTAGGCCAGCACCGCCGGCAAGGCCACGGCCAAGCCAGCGGCGGTCATGATGAGGGCTTCACCGATCGGCCCGGTGACCTGGTCGATGGCCATTTGCCCAGAGGCGGCCATGCCGGTGAGCGCCAGGTAAATGCCCCAGACGGTGCCCAGCAAACCGAC
>JBILGP010000345.1:0-3359 GCA_044350985.1 Polaromonas sp.
CGGCGCCTTCGATGGCAGACACGCCCGCCACCATGAAGGCCGGCAGCATGGCCTGCAAGTCGGCGCCGGCCGAGAACACATCGTCGGGCGACCAGATCACCAGGCCCTGGTAGCTGGCCTCGGCCAGGCTCACGCCGCGCAGCAGGCCCTCGGCCACGTCGGGGCTGATCGCGTGCATCTTGGTCTTGATGCTGGCAATGAGCACCTGCTCATCGAGCGTCCACAGGCGGATCGCATCGTCCTCGTGCAGCGTCACCCCGGCTTTGGCCGCAGCCCGGGCCGGCGTGCCCATCACGTCCTGCGCAAAAATCTGCCGGGCATGCACCGGCAACAGCCGCCTGGGCACAAAGCGCCCAAGTGCTGGCGACCAGGAGCCCTCAGGCGTGTGCACCCCGCCGGCCTCATCGACCGGGCCCTTGAACACCCACTCGGGCAGCGGCGTCTTGCACAGGGCCTGGCCCGCGTCGATGTCTTCCTGCACCCAGCGGGCGACCTGGCGCCAGCCCGCCGCCTGCCACAGCTCGAAAGGGCCTTGCGTCATGCCAAAGCCCCAGCGCATGGCCAGATCGACATCGCGCGCGGTCTCGGCGATCTCCTGCAAATGCACCGCCGCGTAATGGAACTGATCGCGCAACAAGGCCCAGAGGAAGCGCGGCTCGGCCCCCTGCGCATGGCGCAGCAGCCTCAGGCGCTCGGCGGCCGGTTTCTTGAGCATGCGGGCGACCACCTCGTTGGCCTTGGCCCCGCCGGTCACATACTCCATGCTGGCCGGATCAAGTCTGAGCACTTCGCGCCCGACCTTTTTGTAAAAGCCCGCGCCGGTTTTCTGACCCAGGCTTTTGGCCTCGATCAGACGGGCGAGCACCGGCGGGGTCTGGTAGAGCGATGCAAACGGATCGCGGTCCTCGGTGCAGTGGTCTTGCAGCGTGCGGATCACATGGGCCAGGGTGTCGAGCCCGACCACGTCGGCGGTGCGAAACGTCCCTGAGCTGGCGCGCCCGAGCTTCTTGCCGGTCAGGTCGTCGACCACGTCGTAGCTCAGGCCAAACTTTTCGGCCTCGACCATGGTGGCCAGCATGCCGGCCGTGCCCACTCGGTTGGCAATGAAGTTGGGCGTGTCTTTGGCGCGCACCACGCTCTTGCCCAAGCCGGTGGTGACAAAGGTTTCGATCGCGTCGAGTGCCTGCGGATCGGTGGAATCGGTGGCGATGAGCTCAACGAGCTCCATGTAGCGCGGCGGGTTGAAGAAATGAATGCCGCAAAAGCGCCCGCGCAGGGCCTCGGGCAAGGCCTGGCTCAGTGCGGTGATCGACAGCCCCGAGGTGTTGCTGGCCACCAGCGTGTGCGAGGCCAGCGCCGGAGCGATCTTGCGGTAGAGCTCGAGCTTCCAGTCCATGCGCTCGGCGATGGCCTCAATCACCAAGTCGCAGTCCTTGAGCAGTTCCAGATGTTCCTCGTAGTTGGCCGGGCGGATCAGCGCCGCGTCCTCGGGCACGCCCAGGGGCGCAGGCTTGAGCTTTTTCAGGCCTTCGATTGCCCGCTGGGCGATGCCACTTTTGGGGCCTTCCTGCGCCGGCAGGTCATACAGAATCACCGGCACCTTGAGGTTGACCAGGTGCGCAGCGATCTGCGCGCCCATGATGCCGGCACCGAGCACGGCCACTTGTTTGACGTTAAAGCGATTCATGCGCCGTCCTTACTGAACCCGCTGCCACACTTGGCTGCGAAAAAACGGCCCGATGTAGCCGCGCACCTGCAGGGTCTTGCCGCCGTCCTGAGGCGACAGGCGCACCTTGTAGGTCTTGCCGTTTTCCGGATCGAGGATGGTGCCGCCTTCCCAGACGGGGTCATTGCCAGACTTCTTGGCGTCGCGGATGATCTCCAGCCCGATCTTGGGCTGGCCCTTGCGGTCGTCGGTGCACAAGTTGCAGTTGGGCTCGGGGCTGGGGATCGCTTGCAGGCTGCGCTCGACCTTGCCGTTGAGTCCGCCTTGGCCGTTGTCCTTGATGGAAATTTCGGCCCGGGCCTGGCCGGTGTTGTCGTCGATGCTGCGCCACAGGCCCACGGGGCTCATCTGGGCCAGGGCGGGGCCTGCAGCCAGCAGTGCGGCGGCGAAAAAGAGGCGGTTCATGGCGTGTCCTTTCAGGCCAGGGCGGCGTCGGTGTCCACCAAAGCCTTGCTGCCGCTGCGCGCAGTGCGCATGAGCGTGGCTGTCTCCGGATAAAGCTTGGCAAAGTAAAAGCGCGCCGTTTGCAGCTTGGCGGTGTAGAAGGGGTCGGTGCTGCCGGCCTCGATGGCCTTGAGCGCCACCTGCGCCATGCGGGCCCAGAAATAGCCAAACACCAGATGCCCGGCCACGCGCAGGTAATCGACCGCGGCCGCGCCCACCTCGTCGGCGTTCTGAAAGGCCCGAAAGCCCAGCTCGGTGGTGAATTTGGTCATCTGCTCGCCCAGGTAAGCCAGCGGGTTGATGAACTCGGCCATCTGCTCGTTGACGCCTTCTTCCTCGACCAGCGCGGCAATGAGCTTGCCAAACTTGCGCAGCGTCGCGCCGTTGTTGCCCAGCACCTTGCGCCCGAGCAGGTCGAGCGACTGAATGGTATTGGTGCCCTCGTAGATCATGTTGATGCGGTTGTCGCGCACAAACTGCTCCATGCCCCATTCTTGGATGAAGCCGTGGCCGCCAAAGACTTGCAGGCAGGCGTTGGTGGCGGTGTGGCCGTTGTCGGTGAGAAAGGCCTTGACGATGGGCGTGAGCAGGGCCAGCATCTCAGCGGCGTCCTTGCGCACCTTTTCGTCGGGGTGGTTGAACTCCTGGTCAAGCAGCAAGGCGCAGTAGCTCGACAGCGCCCGGCCGCCCTCGGCATAGGCCTTGGCCGTCAGCAGCATCTTGCGCACATCGGGGTGCACGATGATCGGGTCGGCCGGCTTGTCCTTGGCCTTGGGGCCGGTGAGCGAGCGCATTTGGACGCGGTCCTTGGCATAGGCCAGCGCATTTTGAAACGCAACCTCGGTCAGCCCCAACGACTGGTTGCCCACGCCCAGGCGTGCGGCATTCATCATCACGAACATCGCCGCCAGACCCTTGTGGGGCTGGCCCACCAGATGACCGACTGCGCCATCGAGCACCATCTGGCAGGTGGCATTGCCGTGGATGCCCATCTTGTGCTCCAGCCCGCCGCAATAAATGCCGTTGCGCGCACCCATCGAGCCGTCGGCCTGCACATGGAACTTGGGCACCACGAACAGGCTGATGCCCTTGCTGCCCGCGGGCGCATCGGGCAGGCGCGCGAGCACCAGGTGCACGATGTTGGGCGCCAGATCGTGTTCGCCGGCGCTGATGAAAATCTTGTTGCCGC
>JBILGP010000344.1:0-3359 GCA_044350985.1 Polaromonas sp.
GCTGGAGATGGCCTACCAGTTGCGGCTGGCCAGTACCCTGGGGCCTGAGGTGATCTTTTTGGGCCTTCGCCTCGATGCCCATGCGATGGGCCATTGGTGCGTTGGCCTGGCCTTGCTTGCGTTGGGTTTTGCGGGTTGGCGGCTTGCGCAGCGCAGGCCCGCGAGGACCAGGCCATGAATGCGCCGCTGCTCGAGGTGCGAGGCCTGCACCGCAGTTTTGGGCCCAGCACGATTTTGTGTGGCGTGGACTTGACGCTGCAGGAGCAGCAGTGCATGGCGCTGATCGGACCCAACGGCGCCGGCAAGTCGACCCTGTTCAACGTCATCAGCGGCAGCTTGAGCCCCTCGGCGGGCGATGTGCGACTGGCTGGCGTCTCGATCGCAGGCCAGTCGCCTCATGATATTGCTCGCCGTGGCCTGTCACGCAGCTTTCAGATCAGCCAGCTGTTTGCGCGCCTGTCTGTGCGCGACCACCTGCGCTGCGCCTGCCTGCGCGAGCTCGGACCCCACGCGGGCAGTTGGCGCGGGCTGTGGGGTTCGGTAAACGCCAAGCCGGCGGTGCGCGAACGCGTCGATCACCTGTTGAACACACTGGGCTTGCAGGCCTGCGCCGACACCCTGGCCGCGCAGCTGAGCTATGCCCAGCAGCGTTTGCTGGAGCTGGGCATGGTGCTGGCCGCCTCGCCGCGTGTGATTTTGCTCGACGAGCCCACGGCGGGTATGAGCCGCAGCGAGACCGAGGCCTTCGTGCGCAAGCTGCGCGAACTCACCGTCGGCCTGACTGTGCTGCTCGTCGAGCACGACATGCAGGTGGTGTTTGATCTGGCCGACCAGGTGGCCGTGCTGCACGAGGGGCGTGTGCTGGCCTGCGACACCCCAGCACAGGTGAGGGCGAACCAGGAGGTGCGCCGCATCTATCTGGGGGCGCATGACCGGGGCGGCCCATGCTGAAGGTCGAGCATCTGAGCGTCAACTACGGCGCGGTGCGCGCGCTCGATGGCGTCGATTTCACGCTCGAGCCCGGTCAGGTGCTGGCCGTCCTGGGTCGCAACGGATCGGGACGCTCGACGCTGGCGCGCGCGCTCATGGGGCTGGTGCCCGGCCGCGGACGGGTGCAGTGGCACGGGCGCGAGCTGCTCGGGCTGGCGCCCCACACGATTGCCCGCTGCGGCGTGGCTTATGTGCCCGAGACGCGCGATGTGTTTGCTTTGCTCACCGTCGAGCAGAACCTGCAGCTGGGCTTGGCCGGCCGCACCCGCCACCGCATCGACTGGGCTTATGCCACCTTCGGCCAGCTCAAACTGCGCCAGCACACCCTGGCGGGACTGCTGTCTGGCGGCGAGCAGCAGATGCTCAGCCTGGCGCGCAGCTTGATGGCTCAGCCCGATTTGCTCATCGTTGATGAACCCGCCGAGGGGCTGGCGCCGCATTGGGTCGAGACAGTCGGTCAGGTGCTGCGTGAACAGGCTGCCCGGGGGACGGCCATCTTGCTGATGGAACAAAAACTCGATCTGGCCCCAGTGCTGGCCCATCGGCTGATGGTGCTCGGTCGCGGGCAGGTGGTCTTTGCGGGCACGTTAGAGGCCTTGCAGGGCGACCCCACGCTCCAGCAGACCTGGCTGGGTTTGGACTGAGGAGGGCGCGGCCTCGGTGTAAACCCCAGGACATGGGCCCAACCTGGTTTTGCGCCCTGGGTTAGCATCGCGCTCGCCCCAGTTTCGGGCAACCGTTTTCGCTACGAATTCACCTCCATTTCATTCGCGTTTGAGAAAGGCAGCTCCCATGACCGCTGTGTCCCTGACCCTCAACGGCAAGCCCACCACGGTTAACGTGGACCCGGCCACGCCGCTGCTGTGGCTGCTAAGAGAACACCTGCAACTGACCGGCACCAAATTCGGTTGCGGTATCGCCCAGTGCGGCGCCTGTACGGTGCATGTCGACGGGGAGGCCACGCGTTCGTGCGTGATGCCGGTCTCGGCGGTCGCAGGCAAATCGGTCACGACCATCGAGGGCTTGTCACCCGATGGCAGCCACAAGCTGCAAAAAGCCTGGGTGGCCGAGCAAGTTCCCCAGTGCGGCTATTGCCAGTCCGGGCAGATCATGCAGGCGGCCAGCCTGCTGGCCAAGAACAAGCGGCCCAGCCGCGACGAGATCGTGCAGCACATGAACGGCAACATCTGCCGCTGCGGCACTTACCAGCGCATCGTCAAAGCCGTGCAGCGTGCGGCGCAGGAGGGCTAAGCCATGAAACCTGTGAACAACAAGATCGCCGGCAAGACCGGGATGAACCGACGCGGCTTTCTGGCCACCTCCGGTGGGCTGACGTTTTCGGTGGCCATAGGCGTGGGCCTGGGCGCCGCCTCGCAGCCGGCGCAAGGCCAGAGCGCTCTCAAGCCCAACGTGTGGGTGACCATCGGCGTTGACGATTCCGTGGTGGTGATGACGCCCACTGGCGAGATGGGGCAGGGCACCACCACCGCGCTGCCGATGATCCTGGCCGAAGAGCTCGACGCCGACTGGTCCAAGGTGCGCATCGAGTACGCGCCGCCCAATCCGCGTGTTTATGGCAACACCCATCCGCTGCTCAACGGCGGTCAGGCTTCGCTGGCCAGCATCGCGATCCCCGGCTACTTCACGCCGCTGCGCATCGCCGGTGCCCAGGCCCGGCGGGTGCTCATCAACGCTGCGGCCGCTCGCTGGGGTGTAGAGGCCTCAAGTGTGTCAACCGATTCCGGCGTGGTCATTCATGCAGCCAGCGGACGGCGTCTGCGCTACGGCGAGATTGCGGCGTTTGCCACGGTGCCGGCCGAGCTGCCGGCCATCACGGTGGCCGACCTCAAGAAGCCCGATCAGTACAAGCTGATCGGACGGGCCGACCTGGGCCGCAAGGATGTGCTCGAAAAGGTCACAGGGCAGGCCAAGTTTGGCATCGACGCCATGGTGCCGGGCATGGTCTATGCCACGGTGCTCGAATCGCCCATGGACGGCGCCCGGCCCGACTTCGTGAACACGGCCGAGGCCATGGCCGTGCCCGGCGTGATCCAGGTCATGGCCATGCCGTTTGGCGTGGCAGTGCTGGCCAATACGGCCGAGGCCACCCGCACCGCCCGCAATGTGCTCAAGGCCAAGGTCACCTGGAACACATCGGAGACCCGCCTCAACGCGGTCAGATTCGACTCCGATGCGGCCAAGGAGGAATACGCCCGCCATGGAAAGTCGGCCGACGCCAAACCCGTGACCGCCTACAAGAAGGGCGAGGCCGACCAGGCGCTGGCATCGGCCGCGCGCGTGCTGGAGGCCACCTACTGGTCTGAGCACACCTCTCACGCCCAGATGGAGCCGATGAACTGCGTGGCACG
>JBILGP010000346.1:0-3356 GCA_044350985.1 Polaromonas sp.
AGTTCCGCAAACGCCTGGCCGACCTCGGCGGTGTCTCGCCCACCACGGGCAACACGGTCGACGCGTTCAACGAGGTGATCCAGCGCGAACTGGCCGTCTTGCCCAAAAAAGCACTCGAGCTGGGCCTCAAGCTCGACTAAAGCCCCAACCCGGCGCATGCGAGGATCCCCCGCATGCGCCCCTGGCGTCATTCGAGCCGCGCCCTGCGCTGCGTCATTGCGCCTGCCGCCCTCCACTGCGTCATTGCGAGGCGCTCAGCGCCGTGGCAATCCAGGTTTTCGCACAACGGCCGATGGATTGCTTCGTTCCTCGCAATGACTGAGCTGGTGCGCATGGGCCGACACCCAACTCCGTCATTGCGAGGCGCGCAGCGCCGTGGCAATCCATGTCGTTGTACGACGGCCGATGGATTGCTTCGTTCCTCGCAATGACGAGGTGGTCGCTATTGCGTGGCGGGCCGTGGCAATCCATGTCGTTGTGCGTCGGCCTTGAGCTGTGGGAGCCGCGACCTCGCGGCGATTGCGCGCTTGATCCAAAGCCGCATCGCGCCGGGGGCGGCGCTCCCACAGGGGACTGTCGATGCAGCAGTCGCCTTGGATTGCTTCGTGCCGCGCATTGGCAGGTCTGTGGCGCAATGACCGGTTAGCGGCCAATGACGCGGCGAGCCTGGGTCAAACAAGTGCTCAGCGCGGCTTGAGTCCCATCTGGTCGATCAGTTGCTTATAGAGCGCGCTGTCGTTGGCGATCTGCTTGCGAAAGGTTTCGCCGTCGGCCACCGAGTAGCCCAGATTCTGCTTTTCCATGGCTTCTTTGACCGCTGGCTCATTGGCGGTTTTGAGCGCGATGGCGCTCAGGCGCGCCAGCACATCGGCGGGCAGGCCTTTCGGTGCGGCCAGGCCGCGCCAGGTGCCCACCGACAGGTCGATGTTGCGCTCTTTCATGGTCGGCACTTGGGCGAAGGCGCCGCCAAGCCGCTGGTCGGCCAGCACGGCCAGTGCGCGCAGCTTGCCCGACTGCACGAAGGAGAACACTTCGGAAGGGGAGGCCGTCACCGCGTCGATGTGGCCGCCGAGCAGCGCCACCACGGCCGGGGCGTTGCCCTGGAAGGGCACATGGTTGAACGTGGTGCCGGCTTTTTGCGCCAGCGCCACGGCTGCCAGGTGCGAGACGCCGCCCGTGCCGGCGTTGCCAAACTTGAGCGGGTCCTTGGACTTCTTGGCGGCATCGACCATCTCTTCGATGGTTTTCCAAGGTGATGTGGCGCTCACGGTCAGGACCACCGGGTCGGCATTGAGGCGCACCAGCGGTGTGAAATCGGCTTCGGGGGAGAACTTGGCGATGCCCATGTGCGGAATGATGGCCATCTCGACCGTGATCATCGCGATCTTGTAGCCGTCGGGGCGTGCATTGACGACCTCGGTCAGGCCGATGCTGCCGCTGGCACCGGGTCGGTTGACCACAGTGATGGGCTGGCTCGAATGTTTTTTGGCCGCCTCCGCCGTCACGCGCGCCAGGATGTCGGTGCCGCCGCCCGCACCAAAGGGCACGACCAACTCGATCGGGCGGCTGGGGTAGTCCGATGCCGCCTGCGCGAAGGCTGGCATCGGCGCTGCGGCCACCAGGGTCACGCTGGTCAGCAAAGCCAGCAGCTTGCGGTTGCGAATCACGGGCAGGGTCATCATGGCGGTACTCCTTTGGGTTGACAGGGGCAGTAAACGGGCACAGGAAAGGGGGTCGTGTGGCGGGACTAGGCGGCCTGGTTTGCGGGTGCAGAAGCTGACGTGCGCAGCGGCGCAGGGTCTTGGGGCAGCACCAGGCTTTGGGTCATGCGCCAGATGGCGACCATGCCGGGGTCGTTGCGCTGGGCAGATTTGGCGGCAAACATGCGCGCGCGGCCCGCGCGGCAGGGCCGGTCGTAAAAGTCCTTGAGCGCCTGCTCGGCCGCGTCGCGCGCGACAGCCGCCATCGCGGCCTGCGGCGGCGCCCGCTCGATGGCCTGCGCGATGGCGTGCAGCGCGTCGAGCATGGTCTTGTCGCCCAGGCTGGCTCCACCGCGTGCGCTGAGCCTGTCGATGACGTGCATCAGCAGTGGGGGCAGGGTGTTGTGTTCGACCGCTCGGCCGCCTTCGAGCCATTTGGCCGCGCTCAGCAAGCCGCTGGCCAGCAGCGTGCCAAAGCTCGAGCCGGAGGCATCGGCGCAGGCCTGCGCGGCCGTGCGCAAGAGGCCGGGCACTGTATTGGGCGCCTGGGGCAGGGCGACGCGCACGTTGTGCGCACACTGGCTCAGGGTGACGCCCAGATCGCCATCGCCGAGCTCGCCGTCGAGCGCATTGAGTTCAGGCGCGGCCTGCTCCATCGCCGTGGCCCAGCGCAAGAAAGCGTCGTGCAGTTGTGCGGTGTTCATGCGCGTGCGACGAGGCCGTCAGACCTTCCAGAAGGGGCACTCGGCCGGGGCGCTGAGCAGGCTGTGCAGCTCGTCATCGAGCGGCATGAGGGTCAGGGACAAGCCCGTCATCTCCATCGACGTTGCGTAGCGGCCCACCAGCGGCATGACCGGCCGTACGCCGCGCGCTGCCAACACCTGGGCCACGCGGCGGTAGACGATGAACAGCTCCTCATGAGGCGTGGCGCCCAGGCTGTTGACCAAGACGGTGACACGATCGCCCGAAGACAGCGGCAGCTCGGGCAGCAGCAAGTCAAGCATTTCGTCCGTCAGGGCGTCGGCCGACTTCATGGGGCCGCGCCACAGGCCTGGCTCGCCGTGTATGCCCATGCCAAATTCGATTTCGGCCTGCGCGATCTCAAACGAGGCCTGGCCCGATTCGGGGATGGTGCAAGGCGTGAGCGCCACGCCTATCGAGCGACAGGCCTGCGCGGCTTTGCGGGCCACGCGCGTCACGGTGTCGAGGTCGTGACCGGCGGCTGCGCACGCACCAGCGGCCTTGAAAGCCAGCACCATGCCTGCCACGCCTCGGCGCTTGTCACGCTCGGCGGGCGAGGCGCTGGCCACGTCGTCGGCAACCCGTACCGATGCAAGCCGGAGTCGGTCCGATTCGAGCTGCTCTTGCGCCATCTCGAAGTTCATGCGGTCGCCGCCGTAGTTGCCGTAAAGCGTGAGCACGCCGGCACCGCCGTCGGCCGCTTCGATTGCGCCGATGCAATCGGCCACACGGGGGCCAGCAAAGACATTGCCCACGGCGCAGGCGTCGAGCAGCCCCTGGCCGACATAGCCCAGAAAGACCGGCAGGTGACCGGAGCCGCCCCCGGTGACGATGCCCACCTTGCCCTGGCGCGCCCCGCCCGTGCGAGCGAGCACCCGCGGGCGGGCCAGCGTGTAGTGCTCGGGATAGGCGGCG
>JBILGP010000347.1:0-3355 GCA_044350985.1 Polaromonas sp.
CCATTTGTATTTGAAGGGCACCAGCTGGTTGACGTCTGTCTGCGCATTGATGATGCGCTTGTCGGACACCTTGATGCGACGGCCTGCCGGTGACGGGCTGGCTGCGGTGCTGGTTGTGCTGGGGATGGCGGCAGCGGGAGCGATGGCGCCGTCGTCGAGCATGCGCACGGGCGTGGCACTGACCGAAGCGGTGGGAGGAAGCTCTACCGGGCGGCCGATGGGCAGGCCGCCTACGCTTTGCACAGTGGGTTTAACTTCTTCGTCCCAGGACAACATACAAAAATCCAATTCTTCTGATTGTAGAAAGGTGCGCCGATAAAAGAAACGAATTTCTCAATCGGCCGCCCGAAACTTGTTGCTCAATTGCATCGCATGGTGCACGCGCACGCGCACCTTCTGGTTTACTGACAAGCCTCGCAACCGGGGTCGTCGATGGCGCAGAACTTGATGTCGGTGGCCGGAGCGCTGTCCATTTGCGCGCGTGCCGATGCCGCTGCTGCTTCTATCGCGCTGCTGCTGGCCGCTGCAGCCATCGCAGCAGGTGCCGCGCCCGATGAAACGGCGTTGAGTTGTCCGGCCTGCACGGTGGATTTTTCCGCATGGGTGGCCGCCATGGTGCGCAGGTAGTAGGTGGTCTTGAGGCCACGCAGCCAGGCCAGCTTGTAGGTGTCGTCGAGCTTCTTGCCCGAGGCGCCGGCCATGTAGATGTTGAGCGACTGTGCTTGATCGATCCATTTCTGGCGGCGCGCCGCTGCTTCGACGATCCACTGCGGCTCGATCTCAAAAGCGGTGGCGTAGAGCGACTTGATCTCCTGCGGCACGCGGTCGATGGGGCGCAGCGAGCCGTCGAAGTGCTTGAGATCGACCACCATCACCTCGTCCCACAGCCCCAGACGCTTGAGGTCGCGCACCAGGTAGGCGTTGATGACGGTAAATTCGCCCGACAGATTGGATTTGACCGACAGGTTGCCAAAGCACGGCTCGATGCAGGCATCGACACCGATGATGTTGGAGATGGTGGCCGTCGGTGCGATGGCCACGCAGTTGGAGTTGCGCATGCCGTCCTGCGCAATTTTCTGGCGCAGCCCATCCCAGTCCAGCGAGCTCGAACGGTCGACCTCCAGATAGCCGCCGCGCTGGCGCGCGAGCAGGTCGAGCGTGTCGGGCGGCAAGACGCCCTGGTCCCAGAGCGAACCCTTGTAGCTCGAGTACTTGCCGCGCTCGCGGGCCAGCTCGGTCGAGGCCCAGTAGGCGTGGTAGCACACCGCCTCCATCGAGCGGTCGGCAAAGTCGACCGCCTCCTGGCTGGCGTAGGGGATGCGCAGCTCATAGAGGCAGTCCTGGAAGGCCATGATGCCCAGGCCCACCGGACGGTGGCGCATATTGGAATCGCGCGCTTTCTTGACGGCGTAGTAGTTGATATCGATCACGTTGTCGAGCATGCGCATGGCCGTGGTCACGGTCTTCTTGAGCTTGTCGTGGTCGATTTCCTTGCCATGGGCGCCGTCCTTGAGGTGGCGCACCAAGTTGACCGAGCCCAGGTTGCAGACGGCCGTCTCCCTGTCGCTGGTGTTGAGCGTGATTTCGGTGCACAGGTTGGACGAATGCACCACGCCTGTGTGCTGCTGGGGCGAGCGCACGTTGCAGGCGTCCTTGAAGGTGATCCAGGGATGGCCGGTCTCAAACAGCATCGAGAGCATCTTGCGCCACAGATCGATCGCCTGCACCTTGCGGCTGGGCTTGATCTCGCCGCGCTCGGCTTTGGCCTCGTAGGCGGTGTAGGCCTTCTCAAACGCTTCGCCGTAGAGATCGTGCAGGTCGGGGCAGTCGGAGGGCGAGAACAGAGTCCAGGGCCCTTTTTCCATGACACGGCGCATGAACAGGTCAGGAATCCAGTTGGCCGTGTTCATGTCATGCGTGCGCCGGCGGTCGTCGCCGGTGTTCTTGCGCAATTCCAGGAATTCTTCGATGTCGAGGTGCCAGGTCTCCAAATAGGTACAGACGGCGCCCTTGCGCTTGCCGCCCTGGTTGACGGCCACAGCGGTGTCGTTGACCACCTTCAGGAAGGGCACCACACCCTGCGACTCGCCGTTGGTGCCTTTGATGTGCGAACCCAGGGCGCGCACCCGCGTCCAGTCATTGCCCAGGCCACCAGCAAACTTTGACAGCAGCGCGTTTTCCTTGATGGACTCGTAGATGCCATCGAGGTCGTCGGGCACGGTCGTCAGGTAGCAGCTCGACAGCTGCGAGCGCAGCGTGCCGCTGTTAAAGAGCGTGGGCGTGCTCGACATGAAGTCGAAAGACGAGAGGAGTTCGTAAAACTCGATGGCCCGCGCTTCGCGGTCGATTTCGTTCAAGGACAGGCCCATGGCCACGCGCATGAAGAAGGCCTGCGGCAGCTCGATCCGGGCTTTGCGCACATGCAAGAAGTAGCGGTCGTACAGCGTCTGCAGACCCAGGTAGTCAAACTGCAGGTCGCGCTCGGGCTTGAGCGCCGCGCCCAGTCGCGCCAGATCAAATTGCAGCAGCCGCTCGTCGAGCAGCTCATGCTTGACGCCCTTGGCGATGAACTGCGGGAAATACTCTGGGTAGCGCGTGGCCATCTCTTCCTGCAGCACTTCTTCGCCCAAAATCTCGCGGCGGATGGTGTGCATCAGCAGGCGCGAGGTGACGTAGGTGTAGTCCGGGTCTTTCTCGATCAGCGTGCGGGCGGCCATGATGGCGGCCTTGTAGACCTCGTCGATCGGCACACCGTCGTAGAGGTTGCGTTTGGTTTCGGCCACGATGGGCTCGGCCTGGACATCGGCCCCCAGGCCTTCGCACGATTGCTGGATCAGGCGGTGCAGCCCGTCGAGGTCGAGCGCTACGCGCTGACCATGATCGGTGACGTACAGGGCCGGTTGGGCCGGTGCGGCCTGCACGCTCTGGCGGGCGCGCTCCTGTGAGCGCTTTTCGCGGTAGAGCACATAGGCGCGGGCGATCTCATGGTGGCCGCCACGCATCAATCCGAGCTCGACGTGGTCCTGCACGTCCTCGATGTGGAAGGTGCCGCCGCCCGGTCGCGAGCGCAGCAGGGCGCGGATGACCGACTGGGTGAGTTGGTCAACCGTTTCGCGCACGCTGGCCGAGGCTGCGCCTTGCGTGCCGTGCACCGCCAAAAAAGCCTTCATCATCGCCACGGCGATTTTGTTGGGCTCGAAGGGGACCACGGCGCCGTTGCGACGAATGATCTGGTAGTTGGCGTAGACCTTGGTCGTGGGGTGCTCGTTCGGGGCGGTGAAAGCCGGGTTGCTGATGCCGGCAGCTTGGGCATGGGTGGCGGTTTGCATGTGTCCTCTGACTGATTTCAATTTTT
>JBILGP010000348.1:0-3348 GCA_044350985.1 Polaromonas sp.
AGCCTCCTGCGGTCCGATCTTGAGCGCGGTGAACACCTTGCTTTGGACCTCGGCCCGATGGATACGCACCGAGCCGCCGCCGAGCTCCCAGCCGTTGAGCACCATGTCGTAGGCCTTGGCCACACAGCGCCCCGGGTCGGTGTCCATGAAGTCTTCGTGCCCGTCCTTCGGTGCGGTGAAGGGATGGTGCACCGCACTCCAGCGCTGGCCTTCTTCATCGAACTCGAACATGGGGAAATCGACCACCCACAGCGGTCGCCAGCCGGCCTCGAACAGGCCGGTCTTCTTGCCAAACTCGCTGTGGCCGACCTTCAGACGCAGGGCGCCGATGCTGTCGTTGACGATCTTGGCCTTGTCGGCCCCGAAAAAGATCAGGTCGCCGTTTTGCGCGCCGGTGCGCTGCACGATCTCGGCAATGGCCCGCTCGTGCAGGTTCTTGACGATGGGGCTTTGCAAGCCCTCGCGACCCTTGGTGATGTCATTGACCTTGATCCAGGCCAGGCCCTTGGCGCCGTAGATCTTGACGAACTCGGTGTAGCTGTCGATCTCGCCGCGGCTGAGCTCAGCGCCCTGCGGCACGCGCAGGGCCACCACCCGACCGCCCGGCGTGGTCGCCGGCGTGCTGAAGACCTTGAAATCGACATCCTTCATCTGCTCGGTCAACTCGGTGAACTCGAGCTTGACGCGCAAATCGGGCTTGTCAGAGCCGAACCGGGCCATGGCCTCGCCATACGGCATGACCGGGAAGTGGCCCAGGTCCACGGCCATGGTGGACTTGAAGATGCTGCTGATCATGCCCTCGAACAAGGCGCGGATGTCCTGCTCGGCCATGAAGGAGGTCTCGATGTCGATCTGCGTGAACTCGGGCTGGCGGTCGGCGCGCAGGTCTTCGTCGCGAAAGCACTTGGTGATTTGGTAGTAGCGATCAAAGCCAGCGACCATGAGCAACTGCTTGAACAACTGCGGCGACTGCGGCAACGCAAAAAACTGGCCGTCATGCACCCGACTGGGCACCAGGTAGTCGCGCGCGCCTTCGGGCGTGCTCTTGGTCAGCATGGGCGTCTCGATATCGACAAAGCCGTGCTCGTCGAGAAACTTGCGCACGCCCATGGCCACGCGGTAGCGCAGCATCAGGTTGTTTTGCATGTAGGGGCGGCGCAGATCGAGCACCCGATGCGTCAAGCGGGTGGTCTCCGACAGGTTGTCGTCATCGAGCTGAAAGGGCGGCGTGACCGAGGGGTTGAGCACCACCAGTTCGTGGCAGAGCACCTCGATCTTGCCGCTTTTGAGACTGTCGTTTTCGGTGCCGGCCGGGCGCTGGCGCACCACGCCCTTGATCTGCACACAAAACTCGTTGCGCAGCGCCTCGGCGGTCTTGAACATCTGCTCGCGGTCCGGGTCGCAGACCACCTGCACGTAGCCTTCGCGGTCGCGCAGGTCAACAAAAATCACGCCGCCATGATCGCGCCGGCGGTTGACCCAGCCGCACAAGCTCACACTCTGACCGAGCAGTTGCTCGGTCACCAGACCGCAGTAATGAGACCTCATCTGAGAGGCGCTGGAGACCTGGGACATAAACACTCGCAAAGTTGGTGCGCCCTCAAGGACGCAAGAAGATGAAACGGTTTTACTTCGGTTTACTGGCAGAGCCGGGCACGACCACACCCATGGAGATGACGTAGGTCAAGGCCTCGTCGACCGTCATGTTCAGCTCGACGCAGTCGCTCCTCTTGAGCATGACAAAGTAGCCGCCCGTAGGGTTGGGGGTGGTGGGCACGTACACGCTCAAATAGTCCTCGCTCAGGTGATGGGCCACATCGCCGCCGGGCGTCCCCGTCTGAAAGGCGATCGTCCAAACGCCCGGCCGGGGCCACTGCACCAGCAAGGCCTTGCGAAAGGCATTGCCGTTTTCAGAAAACAGCGTGTCCGAGACCTGCTTGACGCTCGAGTAGATGGAGCGCACGATGGGAATGCGCCCGAGCAGCGCATCCCACCAGGCCATCAGCCGGCGGCCCAGGAAGTTGCTCACCGCCGCACCGATGACCAGCACGATCGCCAAGGCGAGCACAACGCCAAAACCCGGAATATGGAGGCCCAGCAGCCGATCGGGATGCCATTGCTCGGGCAAGATCTGCAAGGTCTGGTCGAGCGTGCCGATGATCCAGTTGAGTACCCAAACGGTGATCATCAGGGGCACCAGGACGAGCAAGCCGGCCAGCAGCCAGCGGCGCAGGGCAGCCATCATGCGCTCTTGGCCGGTGCAGGCGCGGGTGTTGCAGCGGCGGCGGGTGCTGGTGCCGGCGCAGCGGGGCTTGCAGCAGGCGCGGGGCTGGCTGGCGCAGCCGCATCAGCGCTGTCCTTGGCTGGTGCCTTGGCGCCATCATCAGCCGCAGGCGCTGCCGAGGAGCCGCCGCGAAAGTCGGTCACATACCAGCCCGAGCCCTTGAGTTGAAATCCGGCAGCCGTGACCTGCTTTTGGAAATGCGCGGCGCCGCACTGGGGACAGACGGTCAAGGGCTCGTCGGAGATTTTCTGCAAGACGTCCTTGGTATGCCCGCAGGACTCGCATTTGTAGGCATAGATGGGCATGACGTTCTAAAGCGGGTGGATCGAGACGAGCAATCCCGAAAATTGCGCAAGCGCACCTTCGGGGCAAAACCCGCAATTATCCTAGAAACGGCGGTCGGGCGCGGCCCGCTGCAAACGGGGCTGCGCACTCAGCCGTGCGCGCCCATCTCCAGCACGACCATGACGAGCAGCCCGAAAACAAAGCCGATGGCACCATAGGCCAGGCCCTGCAGCAGGCGGTTGGTGCGCCGCTGCTCGGCCAGCAGCACGTCGAGTCCGCGCACAGTGCCCGGCGAGGGCCGCGCCAAATACTGGTGCAACAGCCGCGGCAAGGCCGGCAGAAACTTGGCGTACAGCGGCGCCTCGGCCTTGAGTTGGGCCCACAGCTTGGCAGGCCCCACCTGCTCGACCATCCACTTTTCCAGAAAGGGTTTGGCCGTGCTCCACAGATCGAGGTCGGGGTCCAGGTCGCGCCCCAGGCCCTCGATATTGAGCAAGGTTTTTTGCAGCAGCACCAGTTGCGGCTGGATCTCCACGTGAAAGCGCCGCGAGGTCTGAAACAGGCGCATGAGCACCATGCCCAGGGAAATCTCCTTGAGCGGGCGATCAAAATAGGGCTCACACACCGAGCGGATGGCCGCCTCGAGCGCGTCGATTCGGGTGTTGGGCGGCACCCAGCCCGACTCCAGATGCAACTCGGCCACACGCTTGTAGTCGCGCCGGAAAAAAGCGGTGAAGTTTTGTGCCAGGTATTCCTTGTCCACCTCGGTGAGCGTGCCC
>JBILGP010000349.1:0-3341 GCA_044350985.1 Polaromonas sp.
TTCACAGTTCCAAGGTGTTTTTTACAGGAGACAAGCATGAGACTCAAGAGGATTGCACTGACCGCATCCATGGTGGTGGCCAGTTTGGCTGCCGCAGTGGGCACCTCATCGGCCCTTGCCCAAGCCAAGGTCCAGTTCTTTCCCAGCCTGACCGGACGCACCGGCCCGGTGGCACCGAACGCCACCCCCTTTGCCAATGGCTACGCCGACTACATGAAGCTGGTCAATGCCCGCGGCGGCATCAACGGCGTGATGACTCTGGTCGAAGAGTGCGAAACCGCCTACGCCACCGACCGCGGTGTCGAATGCTACGAGCGCCTCAAGGGCAAGCACGGTGGCGCCACCGTGTTCCAGCCCCTGTCGACCGGCATCACCTTCGCCCTGACCGAGAAGGTTGCCAATGACAAAGTCTCGCTGATCACCTCCGGCTATGGCCGCAGCGACTCGGCCGACGGAGGAATCTTTAAATGGAACTTTCCGCTGATCGGTCACTACTGGGTCGCCGGTGACATCGTGCTGCAGCACATCGCCAAGCAAGAAGGCGGCTGGGACAAGCTCAAGGGCAAGAAGATCGCCGTGGTCTACCACGACAGCCCGTTTGGCAAGGAGCTGCTGCCCATCGTGCAAGAGCGTGCAGCCATGCACGGCTTTACCCTGCAACTGCTGCCCGTGCCCGCCCCCGGCGTCGAGCAAAAAGCCGTCTGGCTTCAGGTGCGCCAGCAGCGCCCTGACTTTGTGGTCATGCAAACCTGGGGCGTGATGACGCCCACTGCCATCCGCGAGGCGATCGCCGTCGGCTATCCGCGCGAGAAGATGTTTGGCACCTGGTGGTCGGGCGCAGAGCCTGATCTGAAGGACATCGGCGCGACGGCCAAGGGCTACAACGCGGTCATGATGCAGCACGGCGCCGAGCCGCAAGCGGCCGTGGTCAAGGAAATCATGGACAAGGTGCATGCCAAGGGGCAAGGCACCGGACCGAAGGAAGAAGTCGGACAGGTGCTTTATATGCGCGGTGTGGTGGGCGCCATGCTGGCCGTCGAAGGTGCACGCGCTGCCCAAGAGCGTTTTGGCAAGGGCAAGCACGTCACGCCCGAGCAGGCGCGCTGGGGTTATGAAAACCTCAACCTGACCCAGGCCAAGCTCGATGCGCTGGGCTTCAAGGGGGTGATGCGCCCGGTCTCGACCAGCTGCTCGGACCACATGGGCTCGGCTTGGGGCCGCATCCACACCTGGGATGGCGCCAAGTTCACCTGGTCGTCTGACTGGCTGCAGGCCGATGAGCAGATCATCCGTCCGATGGTCAAGAGCTCGGCTGAAAAGTACGCGGCCGAAAAGAAATGGACCCGTCGCTCGCCCCAGGACTGCCAGTCCTGATGCAAAACGCCCCCGCCTGAACCGGTGGGGGCCGGGTGACCCGCCAAGCGGGTCACCACTGGCAAGTGCGGCGCGCTGCACTTGCCAGTGGCTTGAATGGAAGCAATCATGAGCAACCCCAACATCGTCCTGAATGTCAATGGCATTGAGGTCATATACAACCATGTGATCCTTGTTCTCAAGGGGGTGTCGCTGCAGGTGCCCGAACGCGGCATCGTGGCCATCCTTGGCGGCAACGGTGCCGGCAAGACCACCACCTTGCGCGCGGTCTCCAACTTGCTCAAGGGCGAACGCGGAGAAGTGACCAAAGGCAGCATCGAGCTGCGCGGCGAGCGCATCGAAAACCTCTCGCCGGCTGACCTGGTCAACCGCGGCGTGGTGCAGGTGATGGAAGGGCGTCACTGCTTTGCCCACCTGACCATCGAAGAGAACCTGCTCACAGGCTCCTACACCCGAAGCGACAAAGCCGAGGTGGCCGCCAACCTCGAGAAGGTTTACAACTACTTCCCCCGCCTCAAGACTCGCCGCACCTCTCAGGCGGCCTACACCTCCGGCGGTGAGCAACAGATGTGCGCCATTGGGCGCGCCTTGATGGCCAACCCCAATATGGTGCTGCTCGACGAGCCGTCCATGGGCTTGGCACCGCAAATCGTCGAAGAGGTGTTCGAGATCGTCAAGGACCTCAACCAGAAGGAGCAGGTGACCTTTTTGCTGGCCGAGCAGAACACCAATATGGCGCTCAAGTATGCGGACTACGGCTACATCATGGAAAGCGGTCGGGTGGTCATGGACGGCGCGGCCCGCGATCTAGCCAGCAACGAAGACGTCAAGGAGTTCTACCTGGGCGTCGGCGGGGGCGAGCGCAAGAGTTTCAAAGACGTCAAAAGCTACAAGCGCCGCAAGCGCTGGCTCGCCTGAGGAGAACGCGCATGGGAGATCATTTTGACGCCCTGGAAATCCGCTCGCCGCAGCAGCGCGAGCAGGCGCTGCTGGCGGCCCTGCCCGCGCAGGTCAGCCAGGCACAGCAGCACAGCGCAGCTCTGGGCCGTATCTTGGCTGGCGTGCAGTCCTCGGCCGTCACCAGCCGCGCGGCGCTGGCCCGACTGCCCGTCACCCGCAAAAGCGAGCTGCTCGCCTTGCAACAAGCCAGCCGCCCGGCCGATCCCTTTGGTGGCTTCGCTGCCGTGGTGCGCGGCCCGCGGATGACGCGCATTTTTGCCTCCCCCGGACCGATTTACGAGCCCGATGTGGCCAGCAGCGACTACTGGCGCGTCGGCCGGGCGCTCTACGCGGCAGGCTTTCGCCAGGGCGATCTGGTGCACAACGCCTTCAGCTACCATATGACGCCTGGCGCCTTCATGATGGAGTCGGGCGCTCACGCGCTGGGCTGTACCGTCTTTCCGGCCGGCACCGGGCAGACCGAGCAGCAATTGGCGGCCATCGCCGACCTGCGCCCCGACGGCTACAGCGGCACGCCCAGTTTCTTGCGCATCCTGCTCGAAAAAGCACAGGAGGCCGGGCAGGACGTCTCGTGCATCCGCAAGGCGCTGGTCACCGGCGAGGCTTGCCCGCCGAGCCTGCGCGACTGGTTTGCCGAGCGGGGCGTGGCAGCCTACCAATGCTACGCAACAGCCGATCTGGGCCTGATTGCCTATGAGACCCCAGCGCGCGAAGGCCTGGTGATCGACGAAGGCGTGATCGTCGAAATCGTGCGTCCGGGAACCGGCGATCCTGTGCCTGACGGCGAAGTGGGCGAACTGGTGATCACCACGCTCAACCCGCACTACCCGCTGATCCGGTTTGGCACGGGCGACTTGTCGGCGGTGCTGCCTGGCAGTTGCCCCAGTGGCCGCACCAACCAGCGCATCAAGGGTTGGATGGGCCGGGCCGACCAAACCACCAAAATCAAGGGCATGTTCGTGCACCCGGGCCAAGTGGCCGAAGTGGCCAAGCGCTTCCCGCAGGTG
>JBILGP010000350.1:0-3336 GCA_044350985.1 Polaromonas sp.
CCATTATGCGAAGGACGCGCTGCGGCAAGACTCATCCGATCGGATGATCTGGGCGAATCGACTGGCCAGAGGCCAGCGAAGGTGAGCCGGATGTATGGCAGGGCAGCAAGATGCTGAAATTGGCGCCGCCCAGGGCAGAGCTCTGGTAAGTGATGGTGCCACCATGACGCTCCACAATGAATTTGCACAACCACAGACCCAGCCCCATGCCCGAGGTCTTGTTGCTGGAAAGAATTTCAAACAACATGTCTTTGATTTCGGCAGCCACTCCGGGTCCGTTGTCGGCCACGGTGATTTCCAGCTGAGTCCCCCGCTGGGCGGATTGAATCAAGATCCTGGCCTGACCGGCAGGGCGCGTCTCAAGAGCCTCCAGGCTGTTGAAAATCAAGTTCATCAACACCTGGTGGAGTTCGTCTTCAGGGATCTGAATGCAGACCCCGTCAACCCATTGAAGCTCAAGCTGGACCCGCCGTCTTTCAATTTCCTTGCTGAGCAGCTGCAAGGTCTTTCGGATCAATAGCGCCGAATCCACACCCTCGGTGGCCACCGGAGTCTGGCGAAAGATCGAACGCAGGGTGACGATGATTTGGGAGGCACGCTCGTTGTCTTGAAGAATGTCCCTGACGATGGACGTCATTTCAGGAGAACCACCGCCGGCTTGAGCGTCTGGCTGCGCCTCCAGCGCTCTGAGCAAGACCTGACTGTTGATGCGCATGGCGGCCAAAGGCTGATTGAGTTCATGGGCAATCGACGCGGAAAGCGCGCTCGATGTCACCGTCTTGTTGGCGCGGGCCAGTGACTTCCTGAGTTGCTCCTGTTTGTCGTTTTCGGTCTTCTGCAAAAGCAGCAGGGGAAAGACCATGTACTTGACGATTCCGGTGATGAAAATCGCCACCCAGATCAAGGTGTTGATGAGTGCCGTGTCAAAAGCATGCGTGACCTGTACCCCCAGCGCGGCGAGGATACGCCCAAGCCAGAGCAAGGCCACTGTGATGTAGAGGTAAGCGAAATTCCTCGCCAGCTTCAAGCCGTACTGCTCATGGATCTGCAAGCAATACCTCGCCCCCAGGCAAGACATCAGCACCACCCAGACCGAGACAAAGCTTGTTTTGGCCACATCCTTGAAGTCGCCAGTCATCCACCGGTCCAGCGCATACAGGCTGATGGTGTAAACCAGAAAGATGAGCGCATCGCTGACTTCGAGCCTTGCCGGACGCGCAGAGACGGTGATGAGGGACTTCAATGCGCGGTTGAGCACCACATAAGCAACGGCCGCGATGCCATTGGCCATGAAGTAGGACAAGAGCAAAGGCAGCTCTTGCCGAAAAATGGTCAAGAGGATGGCGCAGCCCCAAATCAGGCTGCCCAGGCTCCAGTGGTCGACGGCCTGCTGGTCTTTGATCTTCAAAAAATAATGCAGCGCTGCCGCATAAATGATGGAGATGATCCCGAAAAACAGAAAGAGAGACGGGACAAGTGAGAGGCTGGACATGCTGGTTACACATCTTAACGATAGACCGGCGCAGCCCCAAGGCCTTGGCCCATCACCGGCGGCCTTTGACCACCTGATGCGGATGCCGACCGTGGCCCAGAAAGAAGTACGGGAAAGCGCCCTGGCTCACTGAGCCTGCGCGCAGGCTGAGCTGACGCGGCCCCTGCGGGGGCTGCTTTTCATTTCTGCCACCATCATGGGACAGATCTGGCTTGCAAGGGCTGCGCGTGAAGTTGGATGCCCAGCGCGGCCGTCACCTTGAGAATGGTCGCCAGGCTGGGGTGCCCTCCCCCGATGTGAATTGTTCGGATATCCATGAGGCGAGCCTTTGGTCTGGGCAAAGCCCTTGTGCATCAGGCCATCACAACGCGCTCATGAGCATTCACATTGAGCCGTCGTTTAAGGGCTGCAAAAACAGCTGAAATATTGCTCATGGTGGGGTTACCTTGATGGGACAGCATGCGGTGCAGACTCTTAGCGGGTTTGTGGACTTCTTCAGCCAGCGCCTCAAACCCCACCGTTGCATTCACCAGATCACGCAGGATCAGCTTTGTGGACTCGGGGTCGCCATTGACGAACAAATCAATCGCCTCGTCCAAGAGCGCCTGCGCAAAGGCGGGGTCGGTTTGCACACGCGCCGCCACGGTTTCCTTGAAATCTCGGGTCAATGCCATGTTAGTTTCCTTGTCCGCTTGATGCCTTACGGCGTTTGTAGTCATCCCATAGCACGAGGGCTTGGTCAATGTCTTTTTGTTGGCGCTTCTTGGTTCCTCCGCCAATTAAAAGGATGAGCTTCAAACCGTCCTTGGCCAAATAGATGCGCAAGCCCGGGCCCCAATCAATCTTGTATTCACCAATGCCACGGAACCATTGCACGTTGGAAAAATTGCCCTGCTCCATTCGGACAACAGCCACCCCCACTTTGGCAGCAGCGACCGGATCCAAGGTCCCGAACCAATCCGCAAATGGACTGTCGCCATCGGCCTGTATCAACTCTTTGATCTGATAGCTCATGCCTAAATAGTAACATATATGTTTCTATAAAAAACAAAACATCTCATCTCATTTGCTGGCGATTTGTGCCGGCAAACGTCCATCACCGCAGGCGAACATTCGCTGCCAGGTCAGCTCCCACAACTCGGGGCCTCAAGCCTTCGCGCAGTGGTCTGTCCAAATGGCGCGCAAAGCGCGCTCAAAGTCCCGCGTGTAGGCTTCTGCGTCCCAAGCCGGTGCGGCTTGCAGGCGCTGCCGAAGGCCTTGCTTGAGCTGCAGCAAGGCCACCCGGTCAGCGGCCATGCGCTGGGCAATCGCCACATAGGCGTCGTCGTCTGCGGCCACCCAGACGGGCAGGCCGGCCGCCGTCTTCGACCCTGGCCAGGGCCGCCATTCGCCTGCGTTTGCTTTCACCCATAAGGTCGATTCAGTTCAAGCCACATGTGAACCTTGTTGCGATAACCGGTCGGTGTGAGCACGGCCATCGGTTCTACACCGTAAGACTGAAAGCCCAGGGATTGGTACAGCGCGACGGCCGCCACATTGCCTTCGGTGACTTCCAATTGAACGACGGTGATGTGCTCTCGGGCCTGGGCGTGCACCAGAGCTGCACGGATGAGCGCACGCGCCAAGCCCTGGCCTCGCCAATCCGGCATCACGTACATGCCCACCAAAAGCGCTTTGTGCCGGGTCTTGGTCTTTGATGAAAACTCCAGCGCAAGGACGCCGGTCAGTGCATCACCTGCCCGGACGTTAATGTCCCGGGAAGTGGTGTAAGTTCTTGATGCGCGGCAAGGCGCTGAGGGCGTAGCCAGAAGCGGCTTGCCGCGCATCGGTCGCCCCTTTTGGGG
>JBILGP010000351.1:0-3327 GCA_044350985.1 Polaromonas sp.
GAAGGCGATCTGGGCGATGTGATCGACGCACTGCAGGTGGCCCGCGGGGCCGAACTGCTGGCCGAGCTCGAAAACGCCGCACCATGACCTTGGCGCAGGCACTGCAATGGGCCGAGCGGGCGGGCCTGGAGGCGCTGGACGCGCGCCTGCTGCTGCTGCACCTGCTGGGCCGGCCCCACGAGCGGGCTTGGCTCTACGCCCACGATGACCAGGCTTTGCCCGAAGAACACGGCGCAGCGTTTGAGGCCTTGTGCGGGCGGCGCCTGAGCGGCGAGCCGCTGGCCTACCTGACGGGAGAAAAAGAGTTTTTTGGCTTGCCACTGCAGGTCGACTGCCGGGTGCTCATCCCCCGACCGGACACCGAGACGCTGGTTCAATGGGCGCTCGATCTGAGCCTGCCGAGCGCAGCGCGCGTGATTGATCTGGGCACCGGCAGCGGCGCGATTGCACTGGCCCTCAAGCACCAGCGCCCGGCCTGGCAGGTCAGTGCCCTCGATGCCAGCGCCGACGCCTTGCAGGTGGCCCGCGCCAACGGGCAGGCCCTGGGCCTGGCGGTGCAATGGCAAGAAGGCCATTGGCTGGCCAACACGCCCGGGCCTTTCGACCTGATCGTCAGCAATCCGCCCTATATTGCCCTGGGCGATGCGCATCTGGCGGCCCTGACGCACGAACCGCCCTCGGCTCTGACGGCCGGCGTGCAGGGGCTCGACGACCTGCGCACCATCTGCGCGCAGGCGCCCAGCCGCCTGGCCGGCGGCGGCTGGCTGGTGCTCGAGCACGGCCACGACCAGGCGCAGGCGGTGCGCGAGCTTTTGCAGCAAGCCGGTCTTGAGCAGGTGCAAAGCCGGCGCGACCTGGCCGGTATTGAGCGCTGCAGCGCCGGGCGCCAACCCTGAGCTTGCCCCAGCGCGGCAGGGGGCATCAGGCTGGACGGATAATCGCGGGAAAATTTGTTTGGAGGGCAGACCATGAACGACATAGAGCAGCGCATCGACCAGATCGTCCAATCCAGCGACGTCGTCTTATTCATGAAAGGCACGGCGCAATTCCCGATGTGCGGCTTTTCGGGTCGCGCCATTCAGATTCTCAAGGCCTGCGGCGTGAGCCGGCCGGCCACCGTCAACGTGCTGGAAGACGAGGCCGTGCGCCAAGGCATCAAGCAGTACAGCAACTGGCCCACCATTCCCCAGCTCTACGTCAAGGGCGAATTTATCGGCGGCTCGGACATCATGATGGAGATGTACGAAAGCGGCGAGCTGCAGCAACTGCTCGGCGGCGCATCGAACTGATCGGCACGGCGCCCTTCCCCGGGCGCGCTGACCGGCGCTGACTTGCAATTACTGGGTGTGGCCGCTGCAGGCCCCCGCATCGGGTCTGCCCTTGCACTCGCGTTTGAGACGTGCGCTGCGCTCGGCCGGCGTTTCGCCCGAGCCACCGGGCAACACCCTGACGGTGTTGCTGCGCTTGGGAGCTTGGCCATCGGCCTTGGAAGCAGCGCCATCGCGCCGACCGTCAGCAGCTGCCGGCCCGACGCCGGTCTGGCCGTAGGCTGCAACCCCGAGCACCAGCAAGCAGCCAAGGGCGGCGCAGCGGGTCACACGTGAAACGGGCCAGTTCACTGCCGACACCGCGGGCTTACTGCAGCCTGGAATCGCCGGGGCCGGCATCGCCCGCAGCGAAATCATCGGCCGCCCCATCGTCTGCGGGCGGTCGAGCCGCCACACGAAACTGCTCGCTGGCCCAGGCACCCAAATCGATCTGCTTGCAGCGCACCGAGCAAAAAGGCCGGGCTGGGTTATCCGGGCTGTACAGGCTCGGTCCACCGCAGGCCGGACAGGCCACGGTGCGCGTGGGGCGGGCAGCTGACGTGCTCATGCGGGCAAACTCCGTGACCTTGTGCCGCGGCGTGCGCCACCGGACTCAGGCACACAAGGTAACTTCCAATTGTGCATCTTCGCTCGAAGATTGCACCCGCTGACCCTCAACAATCGTCATCAATCGGACCGAAACCACAAGTCGGTTGCCACTGATCTCAGGAAACAGGCCCAGTTGCGGATCGATGCGCAGCCGCAGCAATCCAAAGCTGCGACCTTGCGGCAGGTTTTGCTGAAAATGCCCGCCCGTGCACATCACCTTCTGAGGCACGCCCGCATCACGCAGCAGCTTGAGCAGCAAGCCCACCGACTCGGCCAGCGGCAAAAAACCGTCGACCCAACGCTTGAGATCGGCGCGGCGCGGCCCAGCCTCAAGGTGACGCCAGGCGTGATAGGCCGGCAGATCGAACTCGCAGGTACCCCCGGGAATGCTCGCACGGCTGCGCAAGCTCATGAGCCAGTCGATCTCGGTCAGCGCATGACCGGGTTTGCCTGGCTGCCCCTTCAGGGTGGTAAAGCAGGCATCGAGCTGGTCGATCACCTGTTCGAGCGCCTCTTCTGAAATCGCCGGATTGCCACGGTAGGCGGCCAGCGCGTGCTTTTGCTTTTCCAGGTCCTTGAGCACATCGGTCTTGAGCTCGGCGCGCGCGCCCACCTCGATGATCTCGAACAAGGTGGTGATGGCAAAGTGATGATCGGTGGGACTGCTGCGCCCCATCAGCTCGCCCAGCCGGAAAAACAGGTGTTCAAGGCGCAGGTAGGTCCGGATGCGCTCGTTGAAGGGGTACTCGTACAGGATCACGGCACAGGGCGTTGGCGGCTTGGGGGCTGGGTGCGGCATCATAGCCCGAAGTGTTGCCAGACCTCCTCCACCTGCTGCTGCAGTTGCGCCAGGCTCAAGTCCACATTGGCCAGGCAAACATCGGCTGCCGCCAAGCGCTGTGCGCGGCTGGCCTGCTGCGCAATCACCTTCTCGACCGCCTCGCGCGACCAGCCGCTGCGCGCCATCACGCGCTCGATCTGCAGGGGCACGCTGCAGTCGACCACCAGCACCGCATCGACCTGCGATCGCCAGCGGCCCGACTCGACCAGCAGCGGCACATCGAAGACGACGCAGCGCGCGCCCGCCGCCCAGGCCTGAGCGGCCTGCCGCTCGGTCTCGTGCGCCACCAGCGGGTGCACGATCTCTTGCAGGCGCAGCCGTGCCGATGTGTCGCTGAACACCCGCGCACGCATCGCATCACGGTCCATCGCGCCATCGGGGGCCACGCAGGACGGGCCAAACGCTTGCAGGATTGCCGGCATGGCTGCACCTCCAGCCAGCGTGAGCGAGCGCGCAATCACATCGGCATCGACGACCACCGCGCCGCAGCGTGCGAGCATGGCGGCCACAGTGCTCTTGCCGCTGCCGATGCCGCCGGTCAAGCCGATCCGCCAGCGCCCTGTCGACCCC
>JBILGP010000352.1:0-3326 GCA_044350985.1 Polaromonas sp.
GCCCCCTGGCCTTCCTGCAAGCGCTGCGCGCAGCGCTGGCGCATCTGCCCTGCGATGACGCGCAGCGCGCACAACGCCTGCTGCGCGTGCAGCAGATCCAGACCCAAGGGCGGGCGCAACTCGAGCAGGCCATTGCGCGGGGCAGCCAGAGCGGGCAGCCGCTGACCCTGGCGGCCGTCAGCCACGCGCTCGGTCAGGCGCTGCAGGCCCAGCCCGGAGCGATCGTGATCAACGAATACTCCCTGGTGCCGGCCGCGCTGTCACTGCATGAGCCGGGCAGCTACTTTGGCTCCAGCCCGGTGGGCGGCCTGGGTTGGGGCCTGCCTGCGGCCCTGGGGGCCAAGCTGGCCCGTCCCGAGGCGCTGGTGGTGGCGGTGGTGGGCGATGGCAGCTACGGATTTGCCAATCCGCTGGCCTGTCACCACGCGGCCGCCATGCATGGCATCGCGGTGCTGACAGTGGTGCTCAACAACGCCGGCTACGGCGCGGTCGAGCGGGCCACCCGGGCCTTGCATCCGCAAGGACAAGCGGCACGCGGCGGCATGGAGCTGGTGTCACTGGCGCCCGCGCCGCGCTATGAGCAGGTGATCGAAAGTTGCGGCGGCTGGGGCCTGCGGGTCGAAGGCTGGCACGCACTGCCCGACGCGATCGCCCAGGCCATCGAACAGGTGCAGGTGCACGGGCGCCAGGCGCTGCTCAATGTGATCTGTGCCTAAGGCCCAGAGGTCGCGCCACGGCCGCTGCGTCGGGTCAGGCCAGCATCTGCAACACCTCGTCGGTGCTGCGCACATCGGCAAAGAACTGCACCAGCGTGGCCAGCGCCGCCAGATGCTCGGCATCGGAGCGCGCCGCATTGGCGTCACTGACCATCACCGTCTTGAATCCATCCATCATGGCATCGCGCGCCGACGCCTCACAGCACACATTGGTCAAGGTGCCGGTGATGACCACCGTGTCCACGCCGCGCTCGCGCAGCCGCTCGGGCAAATCGCAGGCGCCGGGGAAAAACGCGCTGTAGCGCTTTTTCGGGATGCGCCAGTCCTGCGCCTGCACATCGAGCCCAGGCCACAGGTCGTGGTCGGGATGGCCGGGCGTGAGGGCCTGCAAGATCGCCTGCGAAAACTCGGGATTGACCATATGCTCAAAAAACAGAGGCCAGGCCCGTGGCCCTTGGGGTGCAAAAGAGCCCTGCGCGTAGGCCACCACACCGCCAGCGGCACGCACGGCTGCCGCCAGCCGGTTGATGTTGGGCACGATCTCGCGCGCCACCGGCGTCTCCGACGGTGCACCGGGGCGCAAGAAGGCGTTTTGCATGTCGATGACCACCAAGGCGGTGCGGGTGGGCACGAGCCGGTCAAACAAATGCAGGCGGCCGCGACGCAGGCGCATGCGCTCTACGATCTCGGCGGGCAGGGCGGTGGGATGCATGGGGTCTCCATCATGGCCGGGCATCGTCCACAGGTTTTCTGCGGAGATCGGCAAGATGGACAATATAGCGCTTTGCCCCCAACCCAAGCCACTGCTATGCATCGATTCCTGTCCACAGACCGCCTCTTCAAACGCACAGCCCGACAAGCGGGCGCCTGTCTGGGCCTGGTCGCTGGCCTGTGTGCCAGCGCCTGGGCGGGGCCGCACGAGCACGGCGTGGTTCATATGACCCTTGCCATCGAAGGCCCGATCGTGCAACTGGCTTTGCGCGCGCCGCAAGAAAGCCTGCTGGGCTACGAGCGGGCCCCGCGCGAGGGCACCGAAAAGCAGCAGGCTGACAAGCTGATTGAGCAACTGCGCGTGGCCGAATCGGTGATTCAATGGAACGCCCAAGCGCAGTGCAAAGCCAGCAGCGCCAGCGTCAGCGCGCCGGGCTTGCAAGGCAAAACCCAGGCCGGCGGCCATGTGGACATCGAGGCACAGTACCGGTTTGAATGCGCTCAGGTGGCTCAGTTGCGCAGCGCCCAGGTGAGCCTGTTCGAGTTGTCGCGGCGCATCAGCCGGGTGCAGGTGCAGGTGGCCGGACCGCAGGGGCAGTCGCAATCGACGCTGCGGCGCAACCGGCGCGAATTTCAAATCGGCAAATAGGCCAGCCCATGGAGCCAAACGGCGTTGTGCAGATCAGCGGCCTGCGCCATCGCTGGCCTGGGCAAACGCGCGATCTGCTTGAGATCGACTCGCTGGAGCTGGCCGCCGGGCAGCGCCTGCTCGTGCAGGGAGACAGCGGCAGTGGCAAAAGCACGCTGCTGTCGCTGGCCGCTGGCGTCTTGCTGCCCACCGAGGGGCAGGTCAGCCTGCTGGGCCAATCTTGGGGCGATTTGCCCTCTGGTCGACGCGAGCAATGGCGGGCCGACCATGTCGGCTACCTGTTTCAGCAGCTCAACCTTCTGCCCTACTTGAGTGTGCTCGACAACGTGCTGCTGCCCTGCCGCTTTTCGCGCCGCCGCGCCGAGCGCTGCGGGGAGCCACAGGAGCAGGCGCGCGAGTTGCTGCGCGCACTCGATCTGGCGCCCTCGCTGTGGCCGCAGCAGGCCGCGCGGCTGTCGGTGGGCCAGCAGCAGCGCGTGGCGGCGGCGCGCGCGCTGATCGGCCAGCCCGAGCTCGTGATCGCCGATGAGCCCACGTCGGCACTCGACGAGCGCCGGCGCGACGGCTTCATGCAGTTGCTGCTCGAGCAGTGCGAACGCTGCGGCTGCGCCCTGCTCTTTGTCACCCACGACAGCCGCCTGGCCAGCTACTTCCCGCGCACGGTACACCTGCGCGAATCGGCGGGAGCAGAGCGATGAAGGGCTTGTGGGGGCTGGCCTGGCGCAGCGCCTGGAGCCGGCGGGCGGGACTGTCCTGGGTGGCCCTGTCGATCGCGCTGTCGACTTTTCTCATGCTCTCGCTCGATCGCCTCAGGCAAGATGTGCGCCTGCACTTTTCACAATCGGTCTCGGGCACTGATCTGATCGTGGGCGCGCGCACCAGCGCCACCTCGCTGCTGCTGTATTCGGTGTTTCGCATCGGCAATGCCACCCAGAACATCCGCTGGAGCAGCGTGCAGGCCCTGGCCAAAGACCCGGCGGTGGCCTGGACGATTCCTTTGTCGCTGGGCGACTCCTACCGTGGCTTTCCGGTGGTGGCCACCACGGGTGCGTATTTCGAACACTTTCGCTATGGCGAGCGGCAAGCGCTGCGGCTGGACCAAGGGCGTGCCTTCGGCGATGTGTTTGAGGCGGTCGTCGGTGCCGAGGCGGCCAAGCAGTTGGGGCTGAGGCTGAACCAGCAGATCGCCCTGAGCCATGGCACGGGCGCCTTCGAGGCGGCCGATCATGCGGACAAGCCTTTTACCGTGG
>JBILGP010000353.1:0-3322 GCA_044350985.1 Polaromonas sp.
TCAAGCCGGCCCTGCCCGAGTCTTTTTCCCGATTTTTGAACTGAGGAGCCGATCAACCATGTGTGGCATCTTGGGAGTGGTCAGCCAGGCACCCGTCAATCAACTGATTTACGACGGCTTGCTGCTGCTGCAGCACCGCGGCCAAGATGCAGCGGGCATCGCAACGCATCAGGGCCAGAAGTTTTTCATGCACAAGGCCAAGGGCATGGTCAAGGACGTGTTTCGCACACGCAATATGCGCGCCTTGCCCGGTCATGTGGGTCTGGGTCAGGTGCGCTACCCGACAGCCGGCAACGCGTTCAGTGACGAGGAGGCCCAGCCTTTTTACGTCAACGCGCCCTTCGGTCTGGTGATGGTGCACAACGGCAATCTGACCAACGCGGCCGAGCTCAAGGCCGAGCTGTTTTCGATTGACCACCGGCACATCAATACCGAAAGCGATTCGGAGGTCTTGCTCAACGTGCTGGCCCACGAGCTGGAGAAGACCACGCGCGGTCTTCCGCTGGCGCCGGCCGATGTGTTTGCCGCTGTGCGCGGTGTGCACCGCCGCGTGCGCGGCTCCTACGCCGTGGTGGCCTTGATTGCCGGCCATGGTCTGCTGGCGTTTCGCGATCCGTTTGGCATACGGCCCCTGTGCCTGGGCCGGCAGGGCTCGACCTGGGTCGTGGCCAGCGAGTCGGTGGCGCTCGAAGGCACGGGCCATCAGTTCGAGCGCGACCTGCTGCCGGGCGAGGCGGTGTTCATTGATCTGCAGGGCCAGTTGCATGCGGCGCAGTGCGCCGAGCGGCCGCGCTTGATGCCCTGTATCTTTGAGTACGTCTACCTGGCCCGGCCCGACTCCATGCTCGATGGCATTTCGGTTTACCAGGCGCGCCTGAATCTGGGCCAGACGCTGGCCCAGCGCGTGATCTCGACGGTGCCGCCCAACGAGATCGATGTGGTCATCCCGATTCCTGAGTCAAGTCGGCCCAGCGCCACGCAACTAGCGCATTTGCTGGGCATCGCCTACCGCGAAGGGTTCGTCAAGAACCGCTATGTCGGGCGCACCTTCATCATGCCCGGTCAGGGCGTGCGCAAGAAATCGGTGCGGCAAAAGCTCAACGTGATTGCCAGCGAATTCAAGGGCCGCAATGTGCTGCTGGTCGACGATTCCATTGTGCGCGGCACCACCAGCCGTGAGATCGTGCAGATGGCGCGCGATGCCGGCGCGCGCAAGGTCTACCTGGCCAGCGCGGCGCCGCCGGTGCGCTACCCCAACGTCTATGGCATCGACATGCCCACCAGCGACGAGTTGGTGGCCCACAACCGCACGGTCGAGCAGGTGCGCGAGGTGATCGGCTGCGATGCCCTGATTTACCAGGAAGTCGAGGGCATGAAGCGGGCCATCGGTGCGCTCAACCCCGCCTTGGATGGCTTTGACGCCTCGTGCTTTGATGGCGTCTACATCACCGGCGACGTCACGCCCGAATCGATTGCCCGCATGAACGAGCAGCGCATCGAGACCGACGAGGACGGCGACAACGACCACTCCCGCCTGAATCTGCCCAATGCCCAGACGGCCTGAAGGCCGGGCTTGAAAGCTATCTGATGACCACCCCACCCCTGCACCCTGACACGCTGGCCGTGCGCGCTGCGCTCGAGCGCAGCCAGTACGGCGAGAACTCCGAAGCCCTTTACCTGACCAGCGGCTATGTGCAGCCGAGCGCACAGTCGGCCGCGGCACGCTTTGCCAACGAGGAAGAAGGCTTTACTTACGCCCGCTATGGCAATCCGACCGTGGCCAGCTTCGAAAAACGGCTGGCGGCCATGGAGGGCACCGAGGCCGCGATCGCCACGTCCAGCGGCATGGCGGCCATCTTGATGCTGTGCATGGGGCTGCTCAAGGCCGGTGACCATGTGGTGTGTTCGCGCTCGGTGTTTGGCTCGACCATCAAGCTCATCGGCGGCGAGTTCGGCAAGTTTGGCGTGACCTCGAGCTTTGTCTCGCAAACGGATGTCTCCGAGTGGCAGGCCGCGATCCGCCCCAACACGCGGCTGCTGTTTGCCGAGACGCCGACCAACCCCTTGACCGAGGTGTGTGACATCGCCGCTTTGGCCGACATCGCCCGCCGGGCCGGGGCGCTGCTGGCCGTCGACAACTGCTTTGCCACGCCGGTGCTGCAGCGGCCGCTGGAGTGGGGCGCCGACATCGTGATGCACTCGGGCACCAAGTACCTCGACGGGCAGGGGCGGGTGCTGGCCGGTGCGCTGTGCTGCAGCCAGGCGCTGATCGACGAGAAGTTCATGCCCGTCTTGCGCAGCGCGGGCATGACGCTCTCGCCCTTTAACGCCTGGGTGGTGCTCAAGGGTCTGGAGACGCTGGGTCTGCGCATGAAGGCCCAAAGCGCGCAGGCTCTGAGCCTGGCCGATTGGCTGGTGCAGCGGCCCCAGATTGCGCGCGTGCATTACCCGGGCCTGGCCGAGCATCCCCAGCACGAGCTGGCCATGCGCCAGCAAGGTGGCGTGGGCGGCGCGGTGATTTCCTTTGATGTGGGCGGCGCCTCGCCCGAGCAGGCGCGCAGCCGTGCGTTTGCGGTGCTCGATCACTTGCAGGTGCTGTCGCTGTCGACCAACCTGGGCGACACCAAGTCTCTGGTGGCGCACCCGGCCAGCACCTCGCACGGCAGGCTCAGCGAAGAGCAGCGCCAGGCCGCCGGCATTTCGCAGGGCCTGATCCGCATTGCGGTGGGGCTCGAGCATCTCGGCGACATCCAGGCCGACCTGGAACGTGGTTTGTCCAGCTTGTCCTGAGGCTGGCTGATTTCTCTGTTTGATTTTTCTGCCGCCCTGGGCCGGCTGAACCCTTTTGCACCTTGTCATGACTGCACGCATCCGCACCCGCTTTGCGCCATCGCCCACCGGCTTCATCCACCTGGGCAATATCCGCTCGGCGCTTTACCCCTGGGCCTTTGCCCGGGCCAAGGGCGGAGACTTCATTTTGCGCATTGAAGACACCGACCTGGAGCGTTCGACGCAGGCGGCGGTCGACGTCATCGTCGAGGGCATGAGCTGGCTCGGCCTGGACTACGACGAGGGCCCCTACTACCAGATGCAGCGCATGGCGCGTTACAAGCAGGTGCTGGGTCAGATGCAAGCCGCCGGCCTGGTCTACCCCTGCTATACGAGCGTGGCCGAGCTCGACGCGCTGCGCGAGCGCCAGATGGCGGCCAAGCTCAAGCCGCGCTACGACGGCACCTGGCGGCCCGAGCCGGGCAAGACGCTGCCGCCGGTGCCCGAGGGCGTCAAGCCCGTGCTGCGTTTCAAGAACCCGCTGGCCGGCGAT
>JBILGP010000354.1:0-3279 GCA_044350985.1 Polaromonas sp.
CCTTGAGACCGAGGTCAGCCAAAGGGGCGACATCAAGACCACCTGGCTTGGCCAGACGCCCATCATCGTCACGCGCGATCAGGACGGCGCGGTTCATGCGATGGTCAACCGCTGCGCCCACAAGGGCGCCTTGGTCTGTCTCAAGGCCCGAGACAACAAGCCCTCGCTGACCTGCGTCTACCACGCCTGGAACTATGGGCTCGACGGCCAGCTCAAGACCGTGGCGTTTCAAGACGGCATACGCGGCAAGGGTGGGATGCCAGCCGACTTTGACCCAGCGCGCCACCGGCTCGAGCCGCTGCGCGTGCAGGTGTACTGCGGCATGGTCTTTGGCACGATGTCGGCGCAGACGCCGCCGCTGCACGACTTTTTAGGTGATCGCACCCGCTCCTTCATGGAGCGCAACATGGGCCAGCCCCTCAAGATCCTGGGCGTGCACAGCCAGATCATCCACAACAACTGGAAGCTCTACGCAGAGAACGTGCGCGACTCCTATCACGCCACCTTGCTGCACACCTTCTACACCACGTTCAAGGTCAACCGCCTGGACATGGATGGCGGCATCGTGCTGTCGGACAAGAAGTGGCACCACATCAGCTACTCCAAACGCGCCACGCTGCAGGTGGCCGATGAATACCAGGAGGCCAAGGTGCATGCGGCGCAGTACGGCTCCGACCTTGAAGGCCCGGAGCTGCTCAAGACCTGGGAGGGTTTTGACGACGGCATCACGCACAGCATACAGACTGTGTTTCCGACGCTGGTGATGCAGCTAACGCTCAACTCGCTGGCGGTGCGCTTCGTGGTGCCGCGCGGCGTCGACAAGACCGAACTGTTCTGGATCTTCCTGGGCTACGAAAGCGACACGCCCGAGCAGCAAAAAATGCGCGTGATGCAAGGCAATCTGACCGGTGCGGCTGGCTTGGTGGCGCTGGAAGACGGCTGCATCAACTCCTTTGTGCAGCGGGGCACGGTCGGCAGCCCCACGCACACCGCCTTCATCGAGATGGGCGGGCGCCTGGCCGAGTCCAACGAGTCATCGCGCGCCACCGAGGCGGCCGTGCGAGGCTTTTGGCATGGCTACCGCGACATCATGGGGTTCTGACATGGCGGCACAGTTCAATCAGGCACAGCCGCAGATCGAGGCGCTGCTGCGTGACTATTGCCACGCGCTCGACGATGGCGAGGTGGGTCGCTGGAGTGGATTTTTTCAGGACGATGCCACCTACCAGATCACCACCCGCGAGAACAGGGAACGCGGCTACCCGCTGGGGATCATGCTGTGCGAGGGGCGCGGGATGATGCACGACCGCATCAAGGCCCTTCAGACGGCCAATATCTTTGAGAGCCACATCTATTGCCATCTTTGGGGTGCGCTCGATGTGCGCCCCGAGATCGAAGGGCGCTGGAGCGTGCGGTCCAACTTCGCGGTGTACCGGACCCTCTACAGTGGCGAGCAGTCGCTGTTTGCCACGGGCAAATACCTCGATGTGGTGGACACCACCGGCGCGCAGGCGCTGTTTGCCGAGCGCATCGTGGTCATCGATTCGCGCCAGATCGACACCCTATTGGTGTACCCCCTGTAGGGGCGTGCACGCCTTGCCAACACCGAAATAACAGGAGGAGAGATCCATGGAAGGTTTACGCCGTCGCCGCTTGCTGGCCTTGGGTGCTGCGGGCGCGATCACACCCATGAGCGCATCGCTTGCGCAAGCCAATTGGCCCGACAAGCCCATTCGCATCATCAACCCGTACGCACCAGGTGGGATTGCCGACCTGGCCGCGCGCATCATCCAGCCCGGCCTCCAAATGGGCCTGGGTCAGCCCATCGTGATCGAGAGCAAGCCCGGCGCCAGCGGCAGCTTGGGCACCGAGTTTGTGGCGCGCAGCGCGCCCGACGGCTACACCTTGCTGCTGGCCCTGGCCGCGCCGCAGACGCTCAACCAGTTCATCTTCAAGGTCAACTACGATGGCCTCAAGGACTTTGCGCCGATTGCCCTGGTCAACACCAACCCGCTGGTGCTGATGGTCAATCCCGCGCTGCCGGTGCGCACCGTGCGGGAGCTGATCGCCTATGCGAAGGCCAATCCCGGCAAGCTCAATTTTGCGGGTGCCGGCGGCTTTACCCAATTTGCTGGCGAGATCTTCAAGCACGCTGCCGGCGTCGACATGGTGCACGTGCCCTACCGCGGTGGTGCGCCAGCGGTTGCGGCCGCGGCCGCTGGCGACGTGCAACTGACCTTTGCCAACTTCTCGGACGCGCTGACCTGGATGCGCTCGGGCCGGCTGCGCCCGATAGCACTGACCAGCGCCAAGCGCTTTCCCCAGGCGCCCGATGTGCCGACGATTGCCGAGTCGGGCTTGCCCGGTTACGAGGTCAACGGCTGGAGCGGGCTGCTGGCGCCGGCCGGCACGCCACCGGCCATCATCGACCGCATCGCCCGGGTCTTGCAAAAAGACTTTGCCGAGCCCGCGATGCGCAAGCGCTGGGAGGACATCGGCGCCGAGCCCGGCCATGCCGATCCGGCCGCGTTTGCCGCCATGATTCGGGCCGACATGCAAAAGTGGTCCGAGTTCGTCAAACGCACCGGGATCAAGGTCGAGTAAGAGCGGCCGCCGGGCTTGTCGGGCCGGTCGCAGAGGCGCTAAACTGCACGCTTGATCGGGAGAGACCTGCTGAGCGCAGGCGCCGAAGGAGCAACCGCCCCGGAAACTCTCAGGCAAAAGGACCGATCAGCGTATTTCACTCTGAAGAGCGGCCGCATTCGTCCTGCGGCCCACCGCAGGAGCAAGCGGGCCCAAAAGGCCTGTGAATCTCTCAGGTTCCAAACAGAGGGGGCCCGGCAGCACACAACGGTGTGCGCTGCCCGCCATTCCCCTTGACGTTTGAACCTGAAAGGCTTGCGCCATGTTGGCTCCTACCCGTTCCCCTTCGTTTCCCGCGTCTGCGCGCCATGTCGTCGTCGTTGGCGGCGGCATCACCGGCGTCACCAGCGCCTACGCCCTGGCCCAGCAGGGCTTCGAAGTCACCCTGATCGAGAAAAACCGCTACCCCGGCATGGAGACGTCCTATGCCAATGGCGGTCAGCTCTCGGCCTCCAACGCCGAGGTCTGGACCCATCCGTCCACGCTCATCAAGGGCCTGAAGTGGATGTTCAAAAAAGACGCCCCCCTGCTGATGAATCCCACGCCCACCTGGCACAAGCTGAGCTGGATGGCCGAGTTTGTGGCGGCCATCCCCAAGTACCGCGACAACACCGTGGCCACCGCTCGGCTGGCGAT
>JBILGP010000355.1:0-3273 GCA_044350985.1 Polaromonas sp.
CCTGCCAGGAATAGCGGGTGTAGAGGTTGCGCTCGATCCAGTCGTCGGGCGTGCCGTGGCCAAACCGGGCCATGGTCTCCTTGTTCTTGGACTCGGCCCGGTAGAGCTCGGCGCCGCGCAAGAGCACCGTCTTGATGCCATAGACATGCGGGCTGTGCGGGTCTTGTTCCTGCTCACATTTGGCGTGGTGCTTGCGGTGTATCGCGGCCCACTCCTTGGTCACCTGACCGGTGGTCAGCCAGAGCCAAAGGCGGAAAAAATGCGAGGCGATCGGGTGCAGGTCGAGCGAGCGATGCGCTTGGTGCCGGTGCAAAAACACGGTCACGCTGATCATGGTGACGTGGGTCATGGCCAGCGTGTACAGCACGATCTGCCACCAGGCCACATCCCAAAGCCCATGGGCGAGCCAGTCGAGCGCCGCATCAAACAAGATCATCATGCATCCTTATACGACCGGCAGACAGCGCCCCCCGCGCCGATCACCACCGGATCGCGGGCATTGTAGGCCCTGCACCCACTGCAGCCCATCCTGGTCGTGCCGAAAACCGGCACAAAAGATGAAAAATTCTTCAATTTCGACTAAAAAACGTCTTCATGCGGTCTTTTGGTCGAAAAAATACGCCAGCAGCCAGGGCTGGCCGGCGGTCAGCGACGCTGCCAGACCGCAGCAAAAAAGCCGTCGGTCTGATGCCGGTGCGGCCACAGGCGCAGGTACGGTCCCTCGCACAGGTCCGCCGTCTGCTCGCCGGCCAGCGCTGACAGCAAGGGCCCCGCAGGCAGCAATTCAAAATCAGGATGCTGATCGGCAAACCCCTCTGCAATGGCCTCGTTTTCTGTCCGCAGCAGGCTGCATGTGGCGTAGACCAGGCGCCCGCCCGATTTGACCAGCCTAGCCGCGCTGGCCAATATGGCCTGCTGCTTGAGCGCCATCTCCTGCACCGACTGAGGGCTTTGGCGCCACTTGAGGTCGGGATTGCGGCGCAAGGTGCCCAGGCCCGAACAGGGCGCATCGACCAGCACCCGGTCGATCTTGCCGGCCAGGCGCTTGATGCGCTCGTCGCGCTCATGCGCAATGACCACCGGATGCACATTCGACAAGCCGCTGCGCGCCAGCCGCGGCTTGAGCGCATCGAGCCGGTGCGCCGACGTGTCAAAGGCGTAGAGCCGGCCGGTGCTCCTCATGCAGGCGCCGATGGCCAGCGTCTTGCCACCCGCGCCAGCGCAAAAGTCCACCACCATCTCGCCGCGATGGGCATCGAGCAGCCAGGCCAGCAATTGCGAGCCCTCGTCCTGCACCTCGATCACGCCTTTCTTGAACAGCTCCAGGCTGGTCAACGGCGGCTTGTCTTGCAGGCGCAGGCCCCAGGGGGAGTAGGGCGTGGGCACGCTGGCGATGCCCAGGCCAGACAGCGCCTTTTGCACCTCGGCACGCTTGCCCTGCAGCGCGTTGACCCGCAAATCGAGCCCCGCCGGGCGGCTCAGGCTGTCGGCCAGGGCGTCGAACTGCTCGCCCAGCTGCTGTTTGAGGGGATCGACCAGCCACTGCGGCAGGTTGTGGCGGTGCAGGTCCATGAGCTCGGAGGGCCGGACCTGGTCGCAATGCTGCAGCCACTGCTTTTCAGGCGCGTGCAGCGCACTCATCAGAAAATCGCGCTCGGCCGCAAAGCCCAGAATCGCCAGTCGGCGCTCCAGGGCACCGCTGCCCGACTGGGCAAGATAGGTGTACAAGATTTTCTTGCGCAGCACGGCGTACACCGTCTCGGCCAGCGTCGCCCGCTCGCGCGGGCCCAGCCGATGCTCGCGAAAGTAGCGCGACAAGACGGCGTCAGCCGGGTGATCGAAACGCAGCACCTGCTTGAGCAGGTCGGCGGCGGTGTCCAAAAGAGCCTTAGGATGCATGGCGCCATTGTCCCACCCGCGTTACATCCACAACCCAGCCACAACTGCATTCCATGTCCGACCACGACCTGCCGCCCCTGATTGAAACCCCGCCCGGCCTGTACCTGCACTACAAGGGCCTGCCCTACCAGGTACTGGCGACGGTAAGACACAGCGAGACGCTGGAGCCCATGACGCTGTACCGCGCGCTCTACGGCCAGCGCGGCCTGTGGGTGCGGCCGGCAGCGATGTTTCTGGAGGAGGTCGAGGTGAACGGGACGCGCCAGCCACGTTTCAAGTGGCAGGGGCCGGCAGAGGCCTCGCTTTAGCAGAACATTAAAGTTCCGCCCAACACTGAACGCGAGCTTTGGGCGGTGACACTATGCTCCGCGAATGTCCCCCGGCCCGGCTGGCGCCTGGCCTCCTCCTTGATTTCGCTGCGCACAGCGCCACCACCCAAAGCTCTAAGACGGCCGAGCCAAACACCGACCTTGGCCCCTCCCCAAGATCCACACCGCCCTGCATGGCCGCTGGCCTGGGCTGCCTGGCGCAGCGAAATAAAGGAGGAGAGGTGGCCGCCAGGCCAACTCGGGGGACATTCGCGGAGCCAGGCAGCCCGGGCCAGTGGACGCGCCCCAGTTCAGCGACGCAAAGCCGAGGGCTCAACACACCGCCCTCCCCGATAATGGCCGGTTATGTCCGAAGAAATCGCCAGCCAGGTCCGCCGCCGCCGCACCTTTGCCATCATCTCCCACCCCGACGCCGGCAAGACCACCCTGACCGAAAAGCTGCTGCTGTTCTCCGGCGCGATCCAGATCGCCGGCAGCGTCAAGGCGCGCAAGGCGGCGCGGCACGCCACCTCGGACTGGATGGAAATCGAAAAGCAGCGCGGCATCTCGGTGGCCTCATCGGTGATGCAGATGGAATACCGCGACTGCGTCATCAACCTGCTCGACACACCCGGCCACCAGGATTTCTCGGAAGACACCTACCGCGTGCTCACCGCGGTCGACGCCGCGCTGATGGTCATTGACGCGGCCAATGGCGTGGAGCCCCAGACCCGGCGCCTCTTGCAGGTCTGCCGCGCGCGCAACACGCCCATCCTGACCTTCGTCAACAAAATGGACCGCGAGGTGCAGGACCCGATGAGCGTGATGGACGAAATTGAGCGCGAGCTGGGCATGACGGTCGTGCCCTTTACCTGGCCGGTGGGCATGGGCAAGCTCTTTCATGGCGTCTTCGACCGCCGCAACGACCGCATGCGCGTCTTTAGCCCCGGGGAAGACAAGGCCGGTGGCGACGACGAAATTCTGGCTGGCCTGGACAACCCGGTTGCCGCTGCGCGCTTTGGCGCCGAATACCAACAGGCCCAGGGCGAGATCGAGCTGGTGGCCG
>JBILGP010000356.1:0-3267 GCA_044350985.1 Polaromonas sp.
TCAATGGTTTGGTAGCTTTGGCTCATGTGGATCTCCTTGAAAGCCGGACCAGGGCTGCGGGGCTGCCTTGACTGTCCTCCGTTCTGGCCGTGGGTCAAATTGTAGGGAGCCTATGCAAAAGTCAAGCCCCCATCCTATTTTCTGTGCGGGTTTGGCTTGGGCCCAATGGACTGAGCCCGGCCGGGCGCGCGTTGAGCCGGGCGTTAAACTTGTCGGCTTTGCTTTTTCAACGACCTCCCATGAAAACAAAATCCACCCTTGAGTTGGCCGACGTCAAGAAAATTGCCGCCGCAGCCGAAGCCGAAGCCCTTGCCAACAATTGGGCGGTGACGATTGCGATCGCCGATGAGGGCGGGCACCTGTTGCACCTGGCCCGCCTTGATGGGGCGCCAGCGATCTCTGCACACATTGCACCGGCCAAGGCCCACACCGCGGCTCTTGGCCGGCGCGAGAGC
Organism: Polaromonas sp.; assembly: GCA_044350985.1. Taxonomy (GTDB): domain Bacteria; phylum Pseudomonadota; class Gammaproteobacteria; order Burkholderiales; family Burkholderiaceae_C; genus Polaromonas. Next base: position 456 of record JBILGP010000356.1, read on the forward strand.
AAGGTGTATGAGGACATCATCAACGGCGGCCGCCACGCCTTCCTGACGGCGCCCGGCGTGCACGGACTGCTCGAAGGCGGCGTGCCCATCATGAAGGACGGCCATTGCCTTGGAGCGGTGGGCGTCAGCGGTGTCAAGTCAAGCGAAGACGCCCAGATCGCCAAGGCTGGAATCGCTGCCCTGGGGCTTTGAGCGGGGTCGGGGCCGGCTCGAAGGCCCCATCGCGCCGAGGGCGGTGCCCCCACACTCGCCTGGCCCGCCCTCGACCCGCGGTCCTGTGGGACCCGCCCCCCCTCGCGGCGATGGCGTGCCGATCAGGGCCTGCGATTGGGTGAGGTCATGATGGCCACTTGGGTCAGCCCTGAGCGCCGCGCCGCCTCCATCAAAATGACCACCGGTTCATACGCGGCGTCGCGATGGCCTCGGATTTGCACCGTGGGCTGCGGATTTTGCTGGGAGGCCGCTTGCAGCCGAGCCTCCAGGTCGGCCGGCTCGATCGGGCTGGCATCGACGAAGTAGCGTCCCGATGCGTCGACGCTGAGCACCAGGGTGCTGCCGGCCTGAGCAGCCGCCGTGCTGCTCACTTGCGGCAACTGCACCGGGATGGCGTGTTGCAGCACGGGTATGGTGACCATGAAAATGATCAGCAGCACCAGCATGACGTCCACCAGCGGCGTCATGTTGATTTCGTTCATCACCTCGTCGGTGTCGTCTTGGGTACCAAACGCCATGGGCCAATTCCTCAGTCGCGCTCGCTCACCCGGGAGCCGGTGAGCAGGTGGGCATGCAGATCGTGGGCAAATCGATTGAGCGGCTGCAGCAGGGCCTTGTTGCCGCGCACCAGGGCGTTGTAGCCCATCACGGCCGGAATGGCCACGATCAGGCCGAAGGCGGTCATGACCAGGGCTTCGCCCACCGGGCCGGCGACTTTGTCGATGGTGGCTTGGCCAGTGGCGCCGATGGCCACCAGGGCGTGGTAGATGCCCCAGACCGTGCCAAACAGACCAATAAAGGGAGCGGTGGAGCCCACCGAGGCCAGCACGGCCAGGCCCGACTGCAGCCGGGCAGTGAACTCGTCGATGACCTGCCGCAGGTTGCGCGTGATCCAGTCGTTCATGTCGATCGCCGATCCTTGAGCGCTGCTGGTGCTCAGGTGGGCGCGCGCCCGGCGCCCGCGTTCTGCCATGAGCACATAAGGGTTGTCTGCTTGCGGCTCCAGCGCAGCCAGAGCGCGCTCGAGATCGGTCTGCGACCACAGGGTTTGCGCTGCTGTGGTCATCTTGCGGTAGCGCATGAGATCGAGCGCCTTGAGCGCGATGACCGTCCAGCTCGCCAGTGACATCAGCAGCAGCACGATGGCCACGGCCCGGGTGACAAAGTCGCCCTGGGCCCAAAGCTGGGCCAGGCCCATTTGCGAATTCATTGAACGTTCTCCATCTGAGCTTGAATTGTTTGGCTAACCTTTGCGCCAAACCACTTCGAATGGTAAGTCCGCATTGTTGACGCTCACGCCATCGCGCATACAGGGCGTGAACCGCATCCGTCTGGCGTAGTCTTCGGCAATTTCATCGAGGTCGATGGAGCCGCTGCTGGTGTGTACCTTGACCCTGATGGGTCGGCCGTCGCGATTGAGCGTAATCGTCAAGAGGGTCGGCCGAGTGCCTGGGGTGAGCAGTTCATCGTCCACACGCGGCGGTCTGATTTTGTCGGTTCGCTCAACGCTACAGCCGGCCGATGTGGCCCATGAAGAAGCTCCGGCCGTTGGCTGCGGCGCGGGTCTGGGCGCTGCGGGTGCGGGGGGGGCTGGCGCTGCCGGTGCGGCTGTTGTTGCCAGGGCCGGTGCTGGTGCAGGGGCTGGTGAGGGTGCTGATGCTGGCGCGGGAGCTGGCGCGGCCGCCGGTGTTGGGGCTGGTCTGGCGGTGGGGGTCGGCGTGCTGACAGGGGCTGATGCGGCAATGGGCGCGGCGGCTTCGGGCCGCGCCGCTGCGGTGCTTGCGGGCGGCGCAGCAGACGGGGCCGGCGCAGGAGCAGGAGCCGCTACAGGGCGCGGCGTCGGAGGGGGAGGAACTGGCGCAGGTTGCGCTGGAAAGACAGGAACTGGCGCCGGCGCACGCACAGGCGGCGGTGCCGGCGGCGGTGGTGGAGCAGGCGGTGGTGGAGCAGGCGGTGTTGGAGCAGGCGGTGGTGGAGCAGGCGGTGTTGGAGCAGGCGGTGGAGCGGGCGGTGTAGAGGGTGGAGGTGGAGGTGGAGGTGGAGGTGGAGGTGGAGCCGGTGGAGGGGGCAGCGTTGGAGCTTCGCGCAGTACCGCTTTCGTGGGGGGAGGTGGCGGGGGGGCTGGCTTGGGCTCTGGTTTAGGTTCTGGCTTGGGCTCTGGATTCTGGGCGATCAAGGAGACGACCAAGGCCGCCGGTTCGGGTTCGCGCCAGACGCGCTGCATCGCCAGCAGCAGCAGGGCGTGGCCGGCCAGCACCATCGTGCCGATGCGCAGCCAGCGACCGAGCGCGGGGCGGGCAAACGAGGCAGGCGGTGGCGCGGGGGCAGACACGGATCGTTGCGGTGTGTGAGACTCAGTACACCAGCCGCTCGGGCCTGATTTCCTGCAAGATGGTGGTGGCGATTTCTTCAATCGACTTGGTCGTCGTCGACAGCCAGCGTATGCCTTCGCGTCGCATCATCGCCTCGGCTTCGTGGATTTCGTGGCGGCAGTTGTCCAAGCTGGCGTAGCGGGAGTTGGGCCGGCGTTCATTGCGGATCTGCGCCAGGCGCTCAGGTGCGATGGTCAAACCAAAAATCTTCTTGCGGTGCGCTGCCA
>JBILGP010000357.1:0-3264 GCA_044350985.1 Polaromonas sp.
AGCTGCTCGTGCAGGGTGTAGGGCGGATTGATCACGAACATGCCGCTGGCCGGCAGCCCCGGGCGGATCACCTCGCCGTCGACGGTTTTTTGCAGCTTGCTGGACTTGACCGTGAGTGTGGCGTCCAACCAGGCCCGCCCGGCGCGTGTGGCCAGCGTCTTGAGTTTCTTGGGCAGGTCATGGGCTTCGGGTCGCGGGATCAGGGGATACCAGATGGCATAACTGCCGGTCGGGAAGCGCTTGAGCGCATCCGTCATCGCCTCGGTCACTTGCGCGTAGTCGCTTTTGAGCTCGTAGCTCGGATCGCACACCACCAGTGCCCGGCGCGAGGGTGGCGGCAACAGCGGTTTGAGGGCTTCGAATCCGTCTTGCAGGTCGCAGCTGATGCTGCGGCCGAGTTCGAGTTGCGCCATATTGCCCGACAGCGCCCGAAAATCGGTGGGGTGCAGTTCATACAGTTTGAGCTTGTGGCGGCCTTGCAAAAAACGCGAGGCAATGTAGGGCGAGCCCGGATAGACCTTCAGGCGGTCTGGGTTGGGTGCAAAGTCGGGGTTGAGTTCACTGAGCAGGTCCAGGTAATCCTGGATGATCGGGGCGATGCCGGCCGGCGCGCTTTGCAGGGCCCGGGCCAGCCGCAGCACCCCCTGGCCTGCCTCGCCGCTGGTTTGGCTGTAGTCGCCATCGAGGCGATAGAGCCCGGCGCCGGCGTGGGTGTCGATCACCGTCAGCGCCTGTTTTTGCGTCAGGTACTTGAGCAAGGCCAGCAGCGTGATGTGCTTGAGCACATCGGCATGGTTGCCGGCGTGGAAGGCGTGACGGTAACTGAACATGACCCGATGCTAACCGCTCGGGCTCGGGGCAGGCCTACCCCTTGGGTACAGGATCGGCCGAATTTGTATAATCCCAGGTTCTTCAGCGTTTGACACCCGCCGGAAGACGCACCTTCGACGCGACCGCTTCGGATGCGTGCGCAAGCCACCTAAGAGGCTCCCACCAGAGGAGCACCGACCGTGGAGTAGGTGTCCTACGGACCCCACAGGGGTTCTTTTTTCAAGAGCACATTCATGAAAACTTTCAGCGCCAAACCCGCTGAGGTCGTGCATGAGTGGTTTGTGATTGACGCCGCCAACAAGGTTCTCGGACGAGTCGCCAGCGAAGTGGCTCTCCGTTTGCGCGGCAAGCACAAACCCATCTACACGCCTCACGTCGACACGGGTGATTACATCGTCGTCATCAACGCAGCGCAGCTGCGCGTGACCGGTGCCAAGTCCCTGGACAAGGTCTACTACCGCCACTCCGGTTATCCGGGCGGCATCACGGCCACCAACTTTCGCGACATGCAAGCCAAGCACCCGGGCCGCGCCCTCGAGAAGGCGGTTAAGGGCATGCTGCCCAAAGGGCCGCTGGGCTATGCCATGATCAAAAAGCTCAAGGTCTATGGCGGTGCCGAGCATCCCCATACGGCTCAGCAGCCCAAAGTGTTGGACATCTAAGGAGCCGAGATGATTGGTCAATGGAACAACGGCACCGGCCGTCGCAAATCGAGCGTCGCCCGCGTGTTTCTCAAAAAAGGCTCGGGCAAGATCACGATCAACGACAAGGACATTGCAGCCTATTTCGGCCGCGAGACCTCGATCATGATCGCCAAGCAGCCCCTGGTGCTCACGGGCAACCTTGAAGCCTTCGACATCATGGTCAATGTCCATGGCGGTGGCGAGTCGGGTCAAGCCGGTGCGGTGCGTCACGGCATCACCCGCGCGCTGATTGACTACGATGCTGCGCTCAAGCCGGCCCTGAGCCAGGCGGGTTTTGTCACCCGCGATGCGCGCGAAGTCGAGCGCAAGAAGGTCGGCCTGCGTTCTGCACGTCGTCGCAAGCAGTTCAGCAAGCGCTGATCGGTTGCTGTCGCCGAAAAAGCCGCCGTGTACGGCGGCTTTTTTTCTGGCCCGTCCCGTTCTTTCAAAAGCCGGACGGGCCTGTGGTTGATCAAATTACTGTACTATTGCCCATTCACGCATTTTCAAGGAGCTCGTCATGAGCGCTGTGCCCCAGGAAATTCCGACTGACATGCCCGAACCGCTGGTTTTCACCGACGCGGCGGCGGCCAAGGTGGCCGAGCTGATTGCGGAAGAGGGCAACCCCGAGCTCAAGCTTCGCGTCTTCGTGCAAGGCGGCGGCTGTTCCGGTTTTCAGTATGGCTTTACCTTTGACGAGATCGTCAATGAAGACGACACCACCATGACCAAAAACGGTGTCTCCCTGCTGATCGACGCCATGAGCTACCAGTACCTCACCGGCGCCGAGATCGACTATAAGGACGACCTCGAAGGCGCCCAGTTCGTCATCAAAAACCCCAACGCAACCAGCACCTGCGGCTGCGGTTCAAGTTTTTCCGCTTGATCGTCCATCCCGGTCGCGCCAGTTTTTGGCCGACTCATGCAGCGCACGCCGGCCCCTCTTGTGGGCAGACGCAGCGCCTTCTTAGGCCTGTACGCGTCTAGCGCCCACTGCTCGGATAGAGCGCGCCCAAGATCCGAGCTCCCCGCGCGCCGGTGACCTCGGGTCGGCTGGCCGGCTGGCGTTCAAACCAGCACCAAGCCAGCCAGGCAAAAGCGCAGGCCTCCACCTGCATCGCCGGCAGCCCGCGGGCGTCGCTGGCGTGCACGAGCAAGCCTGGCAGTTCGGCGCGCAACTGGCGCATCAACTCGGCATTGAGCGCGCCGCCACCGCACACCAGCAGTTCTTGGGTCGAGGGCGCCAACCGCTTTAAGTGGTCAGCACAGACTCGCGCCGTCAGCGCCGTTAGCGTTGCCTGCACATCTTGCGGCGGCACATCCTGCTCGGCCGGGCCGAGCCGGGCGGCCAGCCACTGCGGATGGAACAGGTCGCGGCCGGTGCTTTTAGGCGGCGCCTGGGCAAAAAACGGCTCATCGAGCAGCCGCTCGAGTATGTCAGGGCGCACGCGGCCGCTGGCGGCCCACTGTCCGTTGGCGTCGAAAGCGCGGCCCGTGTGCCGCTCGCACCAGTGGTCCATCAGGGCGTTGCCTGGACCGCAGTCAAAACCCACCACGGGACGGTTCGGCCAAAGCAGCGTCAGGTTGCTGATGCCCCCGATATTGAGCACGGCCCGAACGGCCTGTCCATCGGCCCAAAGCGCTGCATGAAAGCCCGGAACCAGCGGCGCGCCTTGGCCACCGGCAGCCAGATCGGCGTTGCGAAAGTCTGCGATGACATCGAGCCCCGTGAGCTCGGCCAGCAGCGCAG